>CAYYAH010000126.1:0-2505 GCA_964470075.1 uncultured Candidatus Poseidoniales archaeon | reverse complement strand
AGTCGAAGTAGCCGTCATCGTCGTCATCGAGATCCTCGTATTCGTCATGGCAGCCGTCTGAGTCCCAGTCGTTGAGAGGTGTAGAGGTCCATCCAAGCATTCCCGTCGGGCAGTTGTCATCAACATCCAGGACCTCATCATTGTCTCTGTCATAGTCCTCGGAATAATCGTGGCAGCCGTCTGAATCGTAATCGCTGGCTGGCTCTGAGAACCACACCGTCATCCCGGTTGGACATAAGTCATCGTGGTCTGGAATTAGGTCGTTGTCGTCGTCTGAATCCTCGAGGTCATGGCAGCCGTCACCATCGTGGTCAAACAGCAGGCTGCTCCACCAAGACATACCGGATGGGCAATCGTCATCCACATCTAGATAGGGGTCATTGTCGTCATTGTCGTCCTCATCGGCATCTCGGCAGCCATCGCCGTCGTTGTCCTCTGAGAACTCAGACCAGTGCTGTGCCCCGTTCGGGCATAAGTCGAGGTGGTTCTCGACACCGTCTCCGTCGTTGTCGGGGTCCTCGTGCAAATCGTCACAGCCGTCCCCGTCGAGATCAATGTGTTCACCCATGTAGCCAGACGGGCAGGAGTCGTCGACGTCTAGATAGTCGTCATTATCATCATTCGGATCTTCAGTGGAGTCTCTGCAGCCGTCGCTATCGTGGTCAGTATCTACATCAGAGGTCCAACCGGCCTCACCGAATTGGCAATCGTCATCGTAATCTGGAATTCCGTCTCCATCATCGTCGTCCCAGTCTCCTTGGTTGACTAACTCGACTAAGAATGTCTTGCTGGTGGTGGCCTCTTCCTTGCTAGATGAGGTCACGAAGACGGAGAGCTCGAAACTCTGGTCCTCATTCACGTGCTCCAGGCCTGGGGCTCGGATGAACAGACCTAGGTCTGCTGTTGAACCTTCAACAAGCGTGGTTGTTGCTTGATAGGTCTGCGAGAATCCGACTTCAACTTGCCAATGCTCTGGTGCCTCGGAGGTATCAGAGACTACAATATCGCTGCCTCCGGGAATCTTGATCCCTCGCAGCAGCATACCGATATCTGAGGACTGGCCGGGCTGGAGAGTAATCTCGTCATCCACCCCTGGGTCGAGTTCGATTGCCATGTTGTACACGTTCTCGGACCACATACAGACATCCCACTTGTCCTCCGAGGTGGTGTCCTCCGAGCAGTCTGGGGTCGTCCAGATGATATCGCGATTGGGCCAGTCGAAGTTAACGATTGGTTGTGAGCTGGTATCCAGTCCGGAACCGAACACGCCCATCAGGTTGTCATTGCTGGTGGCAATCACACGGGTGTTGATGACTCCGTAGGCCTGATCCAGCGTTCTGCCTAATGGCATCTCTCCATCAACCAACTGCGGCGAGAGTATCCTTGTCCATCTCAACTCAACCCTACTGTTCTCATCTTCGGTGTTAGGTGTGGACTCGAACCATGTGATATGGATTGAGCCGTCGTTGTCGAAGTCGACTCTCGGGTTGGAGCCCCAAGTCATGTCAGAGCCTAGAACTGCGGAATCTGATACCACGGCGACCTCGCTCATGTCGAGGCCGTCAGCCTCACCATCAAGCACTCCTGCTCGATTAAGATCGATTTGCATGTAGTGCAACTGGGAGGGGCCGACCTTGCTAGGAATCACCGAGCGGCCGTCGACCCAAACGACGTGGATGTTTCCATCCTCATCGACATTGACGTCGGGGCTTGAGCTCCAGCCGTGCCCGTTGGTCAGTCTGGTATCATTTACCAGTACGAAGTGGCCGATGGTTCCCCATCCGCCGCCTTCCTGCCAGACGTAGTCCAGCGACGGACCGATGTCCTCGACATACTGCCCGGTCACGGGGTCAATCGATGTAGCTGGGTCGCCCGGTTGCCAGGTGGAACGTGGGTTGTTCAGCAGTGAGTATGGATTGAGGACGGTTAGGAAAGTCTCGGTGGAGCCGGTTGCGGTAGTCAGGGCGATTATTGACTGCACTAGCGCCTGCACCTCCTCTGTGTAGTTAGCGAGAGGGATTGTTACGTCATCTATCCACGCCGCATCGCTGCCCGAACTGACGCTGCCATCCTTCACGTAGGTCCACTTCAGGGTATGCTGACCCAGAGATACCGGAGTCGAGAAGTTCCCGCTCTGGGTGCCTGACCACTGCGCTAGTTGGACGCCGTCGATAGAGAATTTCAGGAAGTCGAAGTTGGCCTCGGAGGATACGTTGTAGGCGAAGCTGACAGTTCCATTTGACATCAACCCAGTGAACTCGAGACTGGTGCTCTCGCCGTCTGAGATATCTCCCGATCTAGCGGAGTAGGTACCCGAAATCGGGGTGGAAGAGGGATTAGTGGCGGAGACATAAGAGTAGTCAGCGGACACAGATGTGCCGCCGTCTCCATAGGTGTCATTCAGGTAGATTGTATAGTTGCCAGCACCAGTGAAGCTCACCAACACCGCATTGTAGTAATTGTAGACAGAACTGCTGTTGAACGAGGCCACGGTCCCATCGGGCA
>CAYYAH010000125.1:0-2507 GCA_964470075.1 uncultured Candidatus Poseidoniales archaeon | reverse complement strand
CTCCCACACTGCCCTGATTGTGGCAAGCAAGTAGCCCGCCGAACTGTTCAGGAAATAGTCGACGACGTGTTATGGAGATTTGAGGGCCATGGGATTGCAATCTGGTCCCCTGCAGTCAGAAACCGCAAGGGTACCCACGCCGACTTGTTCAGAGGTCTCGTAGAGCAAGGTTACCTACAGGGCAAGGTCAATGGAAGAGAGGAGGTTTTCGAAAACCCACCCGAACTCGAGAAGAATCTACGCCATGATATAGACGTCAGAGTCGACCGATTGCGCCTGAACAGGGCTAACAGACAACGTCTGACTGAAGCGGTGGAAGCCGGCCTACGTCTCGGTGCGGGTGCCGTGGCAATCGAGAGCCTCAAAGCTCCAAAGCCAAAGAAGTCGGAAGATTCCGAAGAGATGAGATTTCAGACCAAAGAAGGCGACACCATTGCCTACTCAGAAGAGTTCGCGTGTCCCGAGCACGGTGCATTCCTACCCGAGATGAGCCCCCGAGTATTCTCCTTCAACAATCCTCTTGGAGCATGCCCATCTTGTCAGGGCCTCGGCGTGCAACGAAACTTCTCTCCGGATCTTGTAATAGATAGGTTAGCAACAGTGGAGGAAGGCTGCATCAGACCCTTCCGTCGTTCGATGATGTCAGGTTGGTACCGCAGCCAGATGACCCAGACCTGCGAGCACTACGGGGTCGCAGTCGACGTTCCATTTGGAGAACTCGACGAGGACGCCCAGGACATCCTTCTGCATGGCTCAGGTAGTACCGAAATCAACTTCAATTTCGTATCACAGAAAGGCTCATCCTACCGTATGGTACGGCCATGGGAAGGCGCGTTCGCGCGCCTGAGAAGGACCTACACCGACACTAGTTCCAATCGCACCAGATCGCGCCTGACCTCATACATGACCGACGAGCCTTGCACTGATTGTGGTGGAAGGAAACTGAACCGGGCAGTCAGTATGGTAACAGTCGGGGGGATATCTCTACCCGAATTTTCATTCTGTAGTGTGCTGGAAGCCCTCGCAGCAGTCCAACACTGGCGTCTAGGGGCCCTGGACGACACTTGGGATAGATTGGACAGGGATGAGCCGGTTAGTGAGACGGTCACCAAGGCTCATGAGTTGGACGAGAGGTCTCTATACATCTCTCGAGAGATAATCAAGGAAATTGAATCCAGACTCCGCTTCCTAGCTTTAGTCGGCCTCGACTACCTCACCCTAGATCGTCGAGCCAACACACTCTCTGGAGGAGAGTCCCAACGGATACGACTTGCAACCCAAATCGGTACCCGTCTGACAGGAGTGATGTATGTTCTAGACGAGCCCAGTATTGGACTCCACCCAAGAGATAACGGCCGCCTACTCGAGACTCTCAGAGAATTGACTTCCCTCGGTAACACCCTGCTTGTAGTGGAGCACGATGAAGCGACCCTACGACAAGCAGACTGGCTCGTAGACATAGGCCCAGGCGCCGGGAAAGAAGGAGGTAGGATAGTCGTAAATGGCAGTCTAGACAAACTCCTAGCTAGCAAGAAGAGCGTCACGGGCGCTTACCTCTCCGGGCGAAAAGAAATCGCATTACCTGAAGACAGAGCGGAACCCGACCCTGATCGCTGGCTTACCGTAACCGGCGCACGTCAGAACAACCTGCAAGACATCGACATCCGAATCCCACTAGGTTGCATGGTTGCCGTGACAGGAGTTTCGGGGTCTGGGAAATCTTCACTCGTCACCTCTACAATCGCCCCCTCTCTACTCAGGGAACTCCACGGCGCAGACACGACACCTGGAAGCCACGACAAGATAGAGGGTGTTGAGCACATCCACAAGACCATTGTAATCGATCAATCTCCAATCGGAAGGACACCACGATCTAACCCAGCCACATACACCGGGGCCTTCACCCCAATTAGGGAACTATTCGCAAGCACTACACTTTCCAAAGAAAGGGGTTACGAAGCCGGCCAATTTTCCTTCAATGTCAGAGGTGGTAGGTGTGAGGCCTGTAAGGGGGCCGGCTCAACAAAACTAGAGATGAACTTCCTTCCTGATGTCTGGGTAGTGTGCGACGTCTGCAAAGGCAAGCGATACACACGCGAGACACTCGAAGTCGAATGGCGCGGTAAAACCATCCATGACATCCTTGAGATGAACATTGACGAAGCATGCGTATTCTTTGCCAACCAACGATCAATCTATCGAATTCTCTCCACAATACAGGATGTCGGTCTGGGTTACATCAGACTAGGTCAACCAGCCACTACTCTTTCAGGTGGAGAAGCCCAGAGGGTAAAACTCGCAACTGAACTTCACAAGCCTGCCAGAAAACACACCATGTATATCCTTGATGAGCCCACAACGGGTCTTTCTTTAGCTGATGTCGATCAACTCATCAACGTCCTTCTGAGACTACGCAGAAACGGCCACACCGTAGTAGTCATTGAACACCATCTGGATGTGATCAAGTGCGCGGATTGGGTTCTTGATTTAGGGCCAGAAGGCGGTGA
>CAYYAH010000124.1:0-2652 GCA_964470075.1 uncultured Candidatus Poseidoniales archaeon | reverse complement strand
TGCTTCGAAAGAAACGCCGTCATCTGTATTGCAGTTCAATGACCATCGACTTGACTTCAGTATTGTGAGTCTCTTCATTGACCAAATCGACAGTCCATTCACCTGGCTCGTAACCGCGTACTGTAGAGCCTCCAATTACCATCCATAGACAGCGGTCATCAGAGGAGCAGTCGCCTGCATTTCTGCTGTCATCCTCAATTGAGGAAGTGTTCGCAACTTCCTCGCTGGTACTGTTGTACATGTACAAATCCAGCCTGTTATTCGTAGTTGTTCCCGGCAGTCCACCGCCCGGCTGATCATCGTCCTCTGCAGGATAGGTCAGCTTGACCCTCAAGTATCGAATCCTGTCCTTTGTCTCATCATCGTAAGTGACCGGGTAATCCCAAGTCATGACAATCGGGTCACTAGTTAGTCTGCGATCAATCACAAAGTCACTCCAAACTCCTCTGTAGTTAACATAGAGAGTGGAGTCATGATGGTCAACCAGACCTTGATTGTCCTTCACTGTAAGCCTGATTGCCCAAGCACCTGCTGGGAGATCTTCCCACTCGTAGGTTTCTCCGGTTCCATCGATATCGTTCTGAGGATCTCCATCTCCATCCGAGTCGGTGTTGGTGTCGAGATCCCAGTTGTACTCGACGAGATATTCGTCGGCAAAGCAAGAGGATTCTTCGGGGTCGCATCCGGCCCATGAGTTCGAGGCATCCAGAGTCACTGATGTGGAGACCTCTACGCTCCTTTCATTGATGTCATTATCAACATCACAGACCCAAACTAGAACGAAGTCTCCAGCGGGTGGGTCGTCACCATCACAATCGTTGTCCTTGTTGGCAGTAATCTCCGCGTGTGGCTCGCGCGCAGAAGAGTCTAGCACATTGATCGATTCGCTGATGCTGGTCTCGTACGTACCATCTCCTACTGTAAGACGAACAATGTACTCCCCAGCCTGAACATAGGTATGGCTGGTAGTCAAGCCTTGACCAGTGTTACCATCACCGAATGTCCAAGTGAAAGTCATCGAGTCTCCATCGGGATCTGAGGAGCCAGCTGCACTGAAGGTGATGGTCTGGTCTGTTCTGATGTTCTCAGAGGGATCCATGGACATCTGTGCAGTGGGTGGGTCGTTACCCGAAAGTGCATCTAGACAGCCCGCCATTGGAGAGCATACTAGCAGGATTG
Organism: uncultured Candidatus Poseidoniales archaeon; assembly: GCA_964470075.1. GTDB lineage: Archaea > Thermoplasmatota > Poseidoniia > Poseidoniales > Thalassarchaeaceae > Thalassarchaeum. The sequence goes on along the minus strand of CAYYAH010000124.1, from coordinate 1,473 downwards.
CGAGTAGCGGAGTGAGTGTTCGCATGCTTGCCATCGAAGGGGTCTGGAAGTGAGGGCGAAATCAACCCTACGATGCCATGACATCGAATATTTCGCTATATTTAGGCTCGCAATGCTTCATTCAGAAGTCAAAAATCGATTGCTGTCTCGAGCCTGATAGCAATTCCTTCTCGGACCATTGGAAAGCCTCTGTGATTCGGCCTAGGGACTTAGCAAGGCGTTTGGCGTAATAGGTGGGATCATACTCAGGTGGTTCTTCTCCTATCTCATCGACAAGCCAAGGCTCAACCGACATCGGACTGGACTTCGAATCAGTGACGATGTATCCTACCTTCATGCCTGGAGTGAACTGCAACCCTCGGCGGATTCTCTCCTTGGCTGCTCTCACGTATGGAAGACCGTCTGGATTGGTGTAGACCTTGGAGAAGTCCACTGTGCCATCGCGCTTCAGAGTGCCCTTGCAGGAGCGGCTGATGACTAGATCGGCAGGGTTAGCATTGCCCTCTTTTACCTCGTCTATAACCGACTTGGTCATCTCTACTGCCGCCCATTCCTCACCATCTAGAATCATCTCGAACATCTCAGTCATCGTCCGAGTGAGTAGAGTGAAGGAGTCGGTCCTACGAACCTCATATCCTCGAATCAACATCTCTTCGCGCGGCCAGATAACCCTTCCAACATACCTCTTCTTTGCACCGTGGCTGAAGAATGCTGACAGGGCCGTCTCGAACTCTAATTCTGCGCCTTCCTTGGTGAAGCGCTCGGCCAGTCTCTCTCCGAAGCGAATGGTCTCGGCCCTCGCAGTGTCCCATAACTCGAATTCAGGTGAGGATTCCTCCGGCTTGTTGATTGGGGCATCAGCATCCACAGGTGCGCGTACGAAGATAGAGTCGGTGTCAGAGTAGACTACATCGTAGCCCTCAACCTCAAGGTCGGAGATAATCTTCCTGATGTTGTGTCTGGCCCACTCGGTGATGCTAGCGCCGAGGTCGGGGTGAGTGAATCGGTAGAAGCTTGAAGCGAAGACCCCGTAGAACGAGTTCATCAAGATCTTCACAGCGTATTGTAGTTGGTCTTGCAGAAACGCCTCAGCTTCGTCTCCGGACTCTCTTGCCGCAGCTAAGGCTGCCTTGTGCTGGTCACGGCTGCTCATCAGTTGTTCTAGCAGGTGAGGAACGAGTCCGATTCGCTCATCCTTGGATAGATATCTGGTCTCGGTGGTAGGAGAGATGCTGTGCGAATCGTCAGTTGAGTTATCTCGAACTAGAGTGGTTGAGCAGATGTTGTTGGATATCATGATTGAAGGATACATCGACTTGAAGTCAAGCACAACAACCCATGGACTGATTCCAGCGTCAACCTCGTGGACATAACCTCCCGCAATCTGATCTCTCCTACGTGGACCTGATATCGTGGTCGGAACAGCCACATTTGTCCTGTCGGCCAGCCTAATTACCAGCGAATCTATCCATC
>CAYYAH010000123.1:0-2681 GCA_964470075.1 uncultured Candidatus Poseidoniales archaeon | reverse complement strand
TTCTGCTGGCCTTCTTCGGCCTTGGCCTCCTTGGTTTGCTTGTTGAGTGTGAGACCAATCGATTGCATTACGCCTTCCTTGCTCTCAGCATTGGTAGCACTCAGTGCGTCCTGAGTTGAAAGAATCAGTCTGCCTTCCTGCTGGTGGGGTCGAGACGGATGGCTTGCCTCAGCGTCTCGTTTCATCTTCGAGATGCCAACCGATTTGGCTGCCCATGCAACTGTTTCTAGCGTTGGATTTGGCACACTTGCCTGACGTGGAACCCTGCGTCCGGCCGAGCGGCTCAGCTTCGAGTCAAAGTAGCCCGTCCAGAGGCTCATCTTGCTGGGATCGTGTGGCATGCGCATACCTGCCTGGGTAGGGTGTGACTTGAGGGCTTCGTGAGCCTCAGTCCTCTAGGAGTACACCGCTGATGACTCCGTGCATACCGGGCCTGCTGGTCACTCTGACCTTGCCCTTGTCGGTGTCAATGATGGCTCCCTTGGTGATTAGATTGCGTCGAACATAGTTAGGGTCAGCACCGTTCTCAAGTACGTTTTTGATAGTAGCACTGACGGTGGTGCCGGTCTTCGGGTCGTTGACGTTGACTGAATGAGCACCCAGAACTCTAACAGTCTGTGACTTGGCTCTCTTGCGGTAGTTCTTGCGCTTGTCCTCCTCAGCGACATATGCGAACTGCTGCTCGGTAGAAATCTCAGTTCGGCGCTTGCCGCGGTAACGACTGGGGCGCTTCAGGCGTCCGCCCGATGGCTTGCGACGGGATATGCCGTGCCACTTTGCCATGCGTCCCGCCGACCGACCGCCCTTATTTCAATGGATTGGACGACTACTCGCCCATTGCTGAGGCAGCAGCCTCGATGTGGGTCAGTAATTGCTCGTAATCGCTGACCACTGGATACTGAGAGAACTCCTCGACAACATTGCTTGGAGGGTTGATTAGAATTCCAGCATTAGAGGCAGCGAGCATAGAAGTGTCATTGTACGAATCTCCTGCTGAAATGACGTTGAAGTTGAGTCCCCTAAGAGCCTCAACTGCGTGACGTTTCTGATCCTCCATCCTGATTGTCCAGCCGGTAACCCTGCGTGAATCCTCATCGACTTCGAGTGTGTGGCAAAGGATGGTCGGGCGACCCAACTTCTCCATCATTGGGGCAGCGAATTGAGCGAATGTGTCTGATAGGATTACGACCTGCCACTTCGACCTCAGTTGATTGAGGAAATCGACTGCCCCCTCAAGAGGATCCATGCTATCTATTGCTGCACTGATATCATCCATCGTGATACCATTCGAATCGAGGATGTCGAGCCTGTATCGCATCAACTTGTCATAGTCGGGCTCGTCACGGGTTGTGCGGCGCAACTCTTCGATTCCAGTGCGCTCAGCTACATTGACCCAGACCTCTGGCATCAACACGCCCTCTAGGTCGAGGCATACGACGAGCATGGTAAGTCGCCTGTGGGGTTCGCCTTCAACGTGTTCGTCTTCACGTGATGCGTATGTTCATCTCGGGCTGCTGAGCCGCAAAGGCGTGAGCGACAAGAGGCTGCGCAGGCGCACACCAGTCAGATTCAAGCACGTGCGTGATGATCTAGGAGAACTGTTGAGTTCAGTGGGGCTCAACCTAGACTTGTCTGAGAGCTTCCTGGAAAGAGCACACTTCGAAGGCCGTGATCTCATTCTGGTTGACCGGGTTCCTCTGGGTATGCAGGTCGAGACAGAAGGTGGTAATGCTTGGTTCCCGACACTGAGAGGAATAGTGTCTTGGAAGCCCGATCGATGCTGGGCTGCTGTGGACCATGGTGCAATTCCTTTCCTGATGAACGGGGCTGACTGCATGGGAGCTGGAATCCACATGGCCGACCCAGCACTCGAAGAAGGAGACATTGTTTGGATTCGCGACCAAGAGCACGGCAAACCACTCGCTCTGGGACTTGCTTTGGTGAGTGGAGATGAGATGGTAGAGATGACCAGTGGTAAGGCAATCAAGACCTTACATTGGGTAGGAGATGACCTCTGGGAGCTTGATGCCTGAGGCATTAGTATTCATTTGCGATGAGTGCTACGGAGATTCATGCGAAGGCTCGTTGCACTGTTTCTGGCCTCAATGCTCTCACTATCTGTGAGTGCTGCTGGACAAAGCGGAGTGAATCAATCTCTAAGTTCAGAAGAACTGGAAGCCAGTGGGATCTCATCCTTGGAATATCCGGATGTTATCCTAACCGAAGAGGATCCAGCTTTTTCTTATGGTGATTCCATGTCCAATTTCGTCATTGGAATAGTTCTTGAAAACGACAGTAACGTTACCTCGGCTGATGTAATCACTCAGGTCTGCATCAACACCGGTGTATGCTTTGCGCCAGAGACCAAAGAGATGGAGTCCGATGGTATGTATTTCGTGTCCCTATTCGATGTAGTTGAAGATGCTAGTTACATCAACTGGAAGTTCGTACTTCACCATGAGAACGGTTCATCAACCGATGTTCCAGAGGTGGGTTTTGGATGGAAAGTCTGGTCCAACTGCTGGTGGGACAACGGCACTTGGGGTGGGCCAAGCACTCACTGCCAAGAAGAGGAAGAGAGTAGTTTGCCAGGGTTCGCTGCTCCTGCTGCAGCTGCTGCGATAGTGATGGCAGCCTTGATGGCTCGACGCGACTGAGCGAGGGTATGGGCGAGGGCGACG
>CAYYAH010000122.1:0-2722 GCA_964470075.1 uncultured Candidatus Poseidoniales archaeon | reverse complement strand
AGAGCCAACCAAGCCTGCCTAGAGTTCGTCCAGCGTATCGGTACTTCAGATCCAGCAGAGATCGAGGAGTTTGTCCGATCGGAGCTGGCCGCTAGAAGGCCAATCTATGGGTTCGGTCATGGAGTCCTCAGAGCCGAAGATCCTAGAGCCCGTTTGTTGATTGAACTCGGCTTAGAGATTTGTCCTGAAGATGAGAACTACAAGATAGTTACAGCCTTGAGGGAAATCGTTCCCCCGATACTCAAGGAGATTCCTAAAATCAGTAATCCGTACCCAAATGTGGACATCGCAAGCGGAAGTCTACTGCATTCGGTTGGGTTTCGCAAGCCGGACTACTACACCACTTTCTTTGGCTGGGCCCGAGTAGCTGGAATCTGTGCCCAAATTCTTGATGAGAGAAGTGCAAGGGACGGCAGAGGGACGCCAATCTACAGGCCGAAGTACATGCCTCGAGAGCAACCACACCAGCGCCTAGAATAGTCAGCCTGTCCCATAGGTCCGACCTGCTCCCCTGTGTCCGATAATTCTGGAAACCTCCCAGGGCATACTTGATTCGGATGATTCAGACATCAGAGTCTCGATATCTCTCTCCCAGAGCCACTTCTTACTCCAACTCTCTAGGAACTGCCTCTTATCCAAACCCGACAACTCTGACCAAGGCGCAACTTCCTGCTGCAACTCGGCAATCACTGAGGCATGATGTTCAGTCGCGGCAGAATCCAACTTGTTCTGCTGCTCCGGATTTAGTGGCTTTGTGGCAGGCCTCAGCCATCTGGCTTCACCTGTGGGTAAAGTCGTAACCTCGGGTGACAAATCATCTGATATTGCAGTCAACCCAGCATCCATTAGGGAACGTTCCAAACGAAGCTTAGCCGGCCAGACGTATACTGGGAAACCCTTCCTTTTCCTAGTCAGATTCGTCAACTGCCTTCCATGTAATCCGACAGTTGTACCGATGGTCAAGTGTCGTCTAGCTCCGTCGAGATAGTGCAGTGCTGCTGGTAGCATCGGCGCGCCGACATTTCTCTGCAACCGCATCAACCTTGGCAGAGACAGTGCAATGAAGTAGGGAGTAGCGAAGATTCGCTTAACGAAACTGCTCCCCCAAGGTCTGAGATATGGTACCAACCTAGCGAATCGTAAGTTGCTACCTGCTCTCTCTGCTGCCTTGAGCAATCTGGGTTCAAACGAGTAGACTACTGCGCTTGAATCGCCTATTTCTAGAGGCTCCAGTGCTTCGTCGACCAATTCGATCATCTTTCGCATGTGTTCGGTTCTGGCCTCTCCTGACATCACCCAACCGGTCTTACCACTACTTGGATGAGGAGTCTTGAGTTCGATACACGCGAATCTACTTCCTTCTAACCAAGGATTGGTGAAACCCGACTCAGCAAGGACCTCATCGAAGGTGCATACATGACCGGGCATTGATGATGAGTCCTCACATTCAGGAAATCTACCATCTGCCGTTTGTGTATCGTGATATAGCACTAATTCGCCGTCTGCAGAAAGTCTGAGGTCCAACTCAACTCCATCGGACACTTGCATCCCATGCACCAGAGCAGCGAGGGAATTCTCGGGCGGCTGCTGCCATGGCATGTCACTACGAGGTGTATCAGGTCCAAGAATGCACGGACGAACTAATTCTAGACCGCCCCAATGCTCAAACCCTTGTTCTCTCACCGCACCGTAGGTATAACCATGTCAGAGACAGTAGAATTGGACCGCGCATCAGACCCTCAAGCAGTCAAAGGCTACGCATTCTATGATTGGGGGAAATCAGCATTTGAGACCAGCGTGACCGTCGCAATACTTCCTACATGGTACGCATATCTCTTCCTCGAGGCAAATGGCCTAACAACCACTCTAGGATCAATCGAGATGACCGCTGACGCCCTTTGGTCGTACGCAGTAGCCGGGGCCGCATTAGTGGTAGCAGTTCTATCTCCTGCATTCGGAGTGGTTGCAGACAAACGTCCAATCAAGATGTGGTGGCTCCGGACGTTGACTTACATTGGGGCGGGAGCGACATTCCTTCTCGGATTCGATTTCCTTCTAGGAGGCTCGGAATGGGTCTGGCTGATGGTTTTCTTCATCCTAGCCAACGTCGGCTTAAATGGCGCGGGCGTATTCTACAATGCACTTCTGCCCCACATGGGTACTGATGACGAGATGGATGATATCTCGAACCGAGCCTTTGCCTACGGTTACATCGGCGGCGGTATCCTCCTGCTAGTACATTTCATTCTGGTACTGGGAGTAGGGGGGGATTTCGTCATCAGAATGTGCTTGGCTTCTGCGGGTGTCTGGTGGTACGGTTTCGCACTTCTGACATTCAAGTACGTCCCCGAGCCACCGATGGAAGGAGAAGAGGAATTCATTGACTTGAAATCAGCTTACAAGCAGGTGTTTCAGACTCTCAAGGAGGTCAGCAGGTTTCGAACTCTATTCATCTACATGCTGGCTTACTTCTTCTTCATCGATGGGATCAACAGTGTTACTGCGCTGGGCGGTGTCTTCGGCGCCACTGTACTTGGAATCAGCACCACTGAGTTGATGATCACCATACTTGCAATCCAGTTCGTTGCATGGCCAAGCGCGCTTTACTTCACCAAACTGTCCGCCAAGTGGGGAACTAAGGAGGCCTTGACGTTCTCGTTGGTAGGATGGGTGATTCTTTGTTTCGCCGCCCTCGCCTTCGCACCTCTAGCCTTAGACTCTC
>CAYYAH010000121.1:0-2724 GCA_964470075.1 uncultured Candidatus Poseidoniales archaeon | reverse complement strand
CCGGGTTCAGCGGGAACTCGTCGTTCCAGTCGTAGGTGCCGTCGTTGTCGTCGTCAGTGTCCTGTATGTCACAGAAACCGTCACCGTCAGAGTCAACATGCTCGTTGGCATCGAACGGACAGTCGTCGACTGTATCGTTGTAGCCGTCGTTGTCGTCATCCATGTCCTCATCAAGGCTGTCAGATGTGAATACTATGTTGTCCAGGTATATCGCCTCAGAGCCAGAGTTAGATGCGAACTCGACCAACAGGTAACCAGCGCCGGAGACAGATGCTGAAATCGTTGTCCATACACCCTCCATAGTACCGAAGTCAGTGTCGATGTCATATCCGTTAGTATCTAGCAGGTATGTGCTACCAGTTGCTGAGACATAGGAGACAGTGATGTAGTCCGAAGACTCCCATCCAGTACTCTGTACGAATATGTCCATGCTGACTGAGTCAGCGTCAACGCTGGCGAATGTCAGCTGGGCAATACCATCGGTGTCGGACATCTGGTAACCTTGGTCACCGTCTGTGTATGAACCGACAGTGCTAGCGTAGTCGGTTACACCGAAGTAGTCACCGTCAGTTAGACCGACGCTACCGGTACTGATGTAAGAAGCAGTGTAATCAATATCCGAGCCATACACGTAGGCGACGAAGCCCATCATGTTCAGGTTGTACGGACTTGCATCCTGACTCCATGTGTAAGTACCAGGTGTTGACCATGTATTCCACTCGCCACCGTAACCGTACGCCCAATCGGTGTAGTAATCACCATTGGCGATCGAGATTAGCAGATGTCCATCTGGACCAGTCAAAGTACCACTGTGGTAAGCGTATGTGTACGATGTCAACACAAATGGTTCCAGTGTTTCACCCTCGCCTAGTGTGAAGCTGCAGGTGAATGCGGTCGCGATTGTGTTTCCTCCAGTACCGGTGTAGCATGGTACGTAGTAATCGTTGTAGTTGACATCGGACTCTCCAACGTTGTTAGCCAAAGTATGGTTGAGAGAACTGTTTCCAGTGTCTGTATATTGCGAACCAGTCGATGCTGCCTCGAATGAGACAGAAGCCACAGTTGCGCCGCAACCGACTGAAGTGAACGAGTCAGGCATACCGTCGCCGTCGAAGTCTGCGTTAGCGCAGCCATTCAGTGGGAATGGATCACTAGAGTCATCAACTCCGTCGCCGTCATCGTCAGTGTCTGCATTGTCACCAGTGCCATCACCGTCTGTGTCGGTATCTTCAGTTGAATCCAATGGGAACGCGTCTCCGTGGTCTGATGTTCCATCGCCGTCATCATCGCCATCTAGAGCTAGTGTGCTTGTGCATCCAGCAGTCATTGAGTCTGGTCTGCCGTCACCATCAGAATCGGTGTCTGCGCATATGTCTAGAGAGAATGCGTCGTCAATGTCGGGGGTTCCATCAGCGTCGTCATCGGTGTCAGTGTTGTCACCAGTTCCGTCGCTGTCAGTGTCAACCCACTCATTGATATCGTCTGGGAACACGTCAGCGGTATTGTCGTAACCGTCACCATCGCGGTCTGTGTCAAGAGCGTCACAAGTCAGATCGCCATCCATGTCCGATGGAGTGCTTGATGCATCCAATGGATCGCTGGTCGAGCCGTATGTGCTGCTGTCATCACAGTTAGTGGTCTCATCGAGATCCAGATAACCATCGTTATCGTCATCGTCGTCGACCTGAGTTCCGTAGGTTGTCACCGTTGGGACTGTCGTACCTGAGATGTACGTGTAACTGGCCTGTACGAAACAAGCACCGTAGTATGTCGATGGGTTACAACCGTCTCCCCACGTGTCGCCGTAGTAGATGGTGTAAGTTCCAGCCGTGGTGAATGTTCCTAGAGTGTTGGAGGTGCCAGAGCCGTATCCGCTGTATGCAGTTGTAGTTCCACTTGGGTCAACAACGTGCACTCTAGCCTCAGAACCGTAGCTTCCAGTCTGTAGGACGACCACCAGTGACTCTCCGGCAGGTAGAGTGAATGTACACTCTGCATCCTCATATCCATCACCGTTAGAATCGGTGTCAGATGAAGATACAGCGAGATAGTCACCAGATGGTGGACTCGGGTACGAGGATGCAGTGTACCATGGAGTGTTACCGCATGCCTGTACAGTAGTGTAAGCCGTGATGGTAGAGTTCGGATCGATGTAGTCGGTCAGGCCGTCACCATCGGTGTCGTACCATGCCTCGTAGTCATACTGGAACTGGTCCTCTGCTCCGACTGCGGTGACTAGTTGTCCTCCGTCACCCCAGCTGTCAGTTAGTACTAGTGTGTACGAGCCAGCAGCGGTGTAGCTCCAGGTGTAAGTGCTGGAACTGCTGAAGGAGCCCATATCGACTCCATTGATGCTCAAGCCAGCCTCGCTACCCCAGCTGTAGGTAGTCAGAGTGATTGTCAACTTGCTACCAGCGTCCAGAGTAAAGGTCTCTGTGAGCGACGAGAAAGCAACATACTGGCCTCCCATTGTCGCCAGAGTAGCTGGGTCGAGGTATCCGTCGTTGTCGTCATCAGTATCTACTGCGTCACACAGGTTAACTCCGTTAGGTGCACCTGCTGAGTCCACACTGCCTGAGTCTCCAGAGGAGTCAGCATCGTAGTCTGCAGGGTATGAGGTGGCCGAGGTTATGCTGGTGCCGCAAGCGGTCTCCCATGCATCGTCCCAACCATCGTTGTCGTAGTCCCTTGGATAGGTGTCAGATCCGTCTGGTGTACCGTCGT
>CAYYAH010000120.1:0-2803 GCA_964470075.1 uncultured Candidatus Poseidoniales archaeon | reverse complement strand
TTGTGAACCCCAGACTCGTCCCCGCGCACATGGAAATCACCCCGAGCATCCTCACAGCGGACTTCGCTAGACTCGGTGAGACGCTTGAGGAAGCAGTTGATGCCGGCATAAATTGGATTCACATGGATGTCATGGACGGTAATTGGGTAGTAAATCGAACTATCACTTTCGGACCTGCACTAATCAAATCAGTCAGAGATAGATTGGGACCAGAACTTACAATCGACTGCCATCTGATGATTACCAACGCCGAAGAGACCTGGCAGCAGTATGCTGACGCCGGCGTTGACATTGTTATCTCACACATCGAGGCTGTTGACGACTTTCCCACACTCATCACCGAGATGCGCCAAGCAGGAATCGGAGTCGGCTGTGTACTCAATCCCGACACACCAGCTGAGGAAGTGTTGCCACTTCTACCAGATCTCGACTTAGTGCTAGTGATGTCGGTGGTTCCCGGCAAGGGAGGACAGTCGTTCATGCCCGATGTCGAGGATAAGGTTCGAGCCTTCCGTGCCGCCATAGATGAGCAACAGTCCAATGGCGGGCGCACAGTCAAGCTGATGATTGACGGCGGCATCAAGAATCACAACGCGGCTATGGTCGCAGAGTGGGGAATAGACATCGCCGTTGTCGGCTCGGGTCTAATCAATGACCGAGGCAGTATCGCCGAGAACCTCGCTGAAATCTACGAAGCCCTAGAATAACCTTCAACGAGGATTCAAAGCACCCTACCCCGAGCGCTCTACAATGGTAACAGAGCAGTGGATGGTGGAAGAGGTCCTGAAGGTCATTCCCGACGCTCAGGTGGAAGCTTCCGACCTGCATGGCAGTGGCGACCACTTCCATGTAAGGGTAATCTCACAGAGTTACGAAGGAGTTCGGCCACTACAGAGGCAGCGACCGATTCTGAATCACTTCAAGCCGTACATTGCACAGAACATCGTGCACGCCCTGGATCTCAAGTGCATGACCCCGGAGCAGGCTGAAGGAGCGGGCCAGACTGCCTTCGACCCACACGGTGAAGAGGTGGAGTTCTTTGGAGTGCATATCCGCAGGCCGGACAAGGAGTGATGATATGGCAGAGTTCAATTGGACACCTGATGAATTGCAAGAATTAGTCGACAACAACAGGCTAGTCCTGTTCATGAAGGGGACGCCCGAGCAGCCGCAGTGCGGATTCTCGAACCGCGCTGCTACGGTGCTGCAGCAGTTGCAGCAACCATTCGTCAGCGTCAACATCCTAACCGATCACCGAGCAATCCCATCTGTATGTGCTTGGTCTGACTTCCCTACCATGCCGCAAATTTTTGTTCATGGTGAGCTCATCGGTGGCTCCGACATAGCCCTTGAGATGTTCCAGAGTGGAGATCTACAACAGATGCTCACCGATGGCGATGCAGCCTCAGAGTGAGGCGTTTGTATGGCGACGGACGAAGACCGTCGCACCATGCTTATCGCCCTTGCAGGGGCGACAGTGATTTCCTTCGCCCCCCTATTGTACATTCAATCGAACACTTCTCCACTTACTGGAGGATTCTACAGGATGCTGTACGCTCTTCCTTTGTTGGGTCTATTGGTTTGGATTTCTCAAAAGGAAGACCCTCGTAACTCGAAATCTCGCCTTCTTGCATTCGGAGCAGGAATTCTATTGGCTATCGATTTCGCAGGGTATCACAGCGCTATCGACTACATTGGTAGTGGGATTGCAACGATGATTGGTAATTCTCAGGTAATCATAGTCACATTAGTTACTTGGTGGCTATTTGGTGAGCGACCTAATCGATTCATCCTACTATCTCTGCCAATGGTAATGTTTGGATTGGTGCTCATTTCAGGGATTTGGGACGATGCTCCATACGGCGAAGATCCTGTTAAGGGAGTCATCGGGGGTATCGTAGCAGCGATATTCTATTCCTCATTCTTGATTGCTTATCGCCAATCGAATAGGATTGGCGCACCAGCGGTAAATCCACAATTCGATGCAACCGCTGGAGCGACACTTGGCATTTTCATTCTAGGATCTATGCCCTTGGCTTCTGTAGGTGTTGAGAGCATCGATTACTCCTTCGCTTGGTCAGATCATCGCTGGTTGATTCTACTAGCTCTTTCCTGCCAAGTTATTGGTTGGATTGCGATAACTTACGCACTTCCCAGACTTCCTGCAGCCCACACCTCTTTTGCAGTTCTATTGCAGCCTGTACTGACCATAGTTTGGGGAGTGATTTTGCTTGATGAATCACCTTCCTTGCAACAATCTGCGGGAATGACTCTGATCTTTGCCGCAATCATCGCTGTTACGCTGTTTGGTTCGGCCACTACAGATGATGAGGCCTAACCCATTGGTTCTTCTTCGTTCACTAGCGTCATTTTGACCTGATACTCGACATAGGAGATTGTGAGCCTGACTTCCTCCCCATCCTCGCAGTCACAAACAGTTCCCCAGACTGCATAGGTATCGACGCTAACCTCAATCCGCCATTCTCCTGTGCCTGAACCGTTGTACAGTTCCCAAGATTCCCGAGCCTCCTCTTCTGTCCCTTCGAAACCAGAGGCATTGGGTATATCGAGGAAGTAATGGTACCAGATTTTGTCCCATGGCTCAGTCTTGTCGGCATCGCAGTCCTGACTGGAAGCATCCGTACTGGAAAGTGTGTACAATTGAGGCTTAGTGACAGTCGTATCAAACACCTCTACGGTGACCAGATCACATCCTACAATGCCGCCAGGCTGCTCATCCTCTTCTCCCCAGTAGGCCCCAATGTAAACTTCTGAGACATTGTTCGGCATCGGGATTGTCAAG
>CAYYAH010000119.1:0-2816 GCA_964470075.1 uncultured Candidatus Poseidoniales archaeon | reverse complement strand
CAACGTCCTCGCTGACGGATTGTGGAAGGCGGGTGAGTTAGATCCTGAATACATCATTGACCTAGCCACTCTGACCGGAGCCATCGTAGTGGCTCTGGGCAACCAGATTACTGGCATGTGGGCCAACGATGACGACATCGGTAGAAGACTGAAGAAGGCGGCTAACCGCTCCGGAGAGGCAGTTTGGAGGATGCCTCTCAACGCCCAGTTCAGGAAGTACATGACAGACTCCGCCTTTGCTGATATCCGCAACGGATCGATTGGCGGTAGAGCTGGTTCTTCGAACACAGCAGCCTCATTCCTCGAATTCTTCGTACCTCATCGCGGCTTTGACGAAGAGGCAGACAAGATTCCCTGGGTTCATCTCGATATCGCGGGTACCGCATGGGGTCCCGGCTCAAAGGCTCGCTCGGAGGGTGCTAACCCGCTGTTCCAGTTCGGTGTGTCAGGAGTCCATGTCAGGACTCTTCACAGGTTAATTACTGAAGGCTAGTCTTCACTTTCCTCTTCATCAGAGTCGACGACTTCGAAGTCCGCCTCTACAACATCCTCTTCGCCTTCCTCGGCGGCCTGCTGCTCGGCCATCTCGGCTGCAGCGGCCTCGTACATCTTGGTGGAGATCTCGTGCATCTCCTCTTCAACCTCCTTCATCTTGGCTTGAATGGCAGCCTCGTCGATGTCGTCCACCTCGATAGGCGTCTCTCCGTCTTCCTTGGTTATCAGTTTCTTGAGATCATCCAACTTAGCGTGAATCGCATCGGAATCGAGATCCTTGACCTTCTCGGCTGCTTCTTCTAGCATTCGCTTGGTTTGATAGACTACACTATCAGCGGTGTTCAGCAAATCGATACCGGCGCGACGCAGTTTGTCCTCGGTAGCGAACTTCTCTGCATCAGCTATCTTCTGAGCTATCTCTTCCTCCGAGAGTGAGGTCTGGCTTTCGATCTTAATCGACTGCTCAGTGCCTGTTCCCAAGTCCTTGGCAGAAACGTTGACGATACCGTTTGCATCAATATCGAAGGTGACCTCGATCTGAGGTATTCCTCTAGGTGCAGGAGGTATACCCATCAGGTGGAATCGCCCGAGAGTGATGTTGTCCTTTGCGAACTCCCTCTCCCCCTGCAGAACATGGACCTCGACTGCTGGCTGGTTGTCAGCTGCGGTAGAGAAGTTCTCAGAGCGTCGGGTTGGGATTGTAGTGTTCCTCTCAATCATAGTAGTCATGACTCCTCCAAGAGTCTCGATTCCCAGAGTCAGAGGCGTTACATCGAGCAGTAGTACATCGGTGACACCCTCGTCTCCAACGATGATGCCTGCCTGCAGAGCAGCACCTACTGCCACGGCCTCGTCTGGGTTGATTCCCTTGAACGGTGCCTTTCCTGCTTCCTTCTCGATTGCTTCTTGGACTGCTGGGATTCTTGTACTGCCTCCCACAAGGAGGATTTTATCGATGTCGCCAGCCTTGACTCCGGCATCCTTCATGGCGCTGCGAGTCGGTTTCATTGTCCTCTTGATAAGGTCAACAGTCAGGTCCTCGAACTTGGCTCGTGATAGACTCATGTCCAAGTGTTCGGGTTGTCCGTCCTTCATGGTGATAAAAGGGAGATTTATCTGAGTTGAGTTGGTTCCCGAGAGTTCGATTTTTGCCTTCTCGGCAGCCTCTCTCAGACGACTCATTGCTTGGAGATCCTTTGAGAGGTCAATTCCTGAGGATTTCTTGTAATCAGAAACCAGCCATTCGACAATCTTGTCGTCGAAGTCATCTCCACCAAGCCTGTTATCTCCACTCGTGGCCTTGACCTCTATCTGAGGCTGACCGTCTACTTGATAGATATCAAGAATCGAGACGTCGAAAGTGCCACCTCCCAAGTCGAAGACCAGTATAGTCTGGTCATCTTCCTTGTCGACGCCATAGGCGAGTGCAGCAGCAGTAGGCTCGTTGATTATCCTCAGAACCTCAAGTCCAGCAATCCTGCCGGCATCCTGAGTAGCCTTTCTCTGTGCGTCACTGAAGTAGGCAGGACATGTGATAACAGCTTGCTTTACTTCCTTACCGAGGTATTCCTCGGCGTCGGCCTTGAGCTTCTGCAGTACGAAAGCAGAAATCTCCTGAGGAGTGAATGTCTCATCGTCAATCTGCTTGCTCCAATCCGTTCCCATTTCCCTCTTGACCGACATAACGGTTCGGTCTGAGTTGGTGACGGCTTGGCGCTTGGCAGTGATGCCCACTAGCCTCTCTCCTTCCTTAGAGAATGCGACCACGCTAGGCGTAGTTCTCGATCCCTCCGAATTCGGTATGACAGCGGCCTGACCGCCATCCAATGTCGCTACACAGCTGTTCGTTGTTCCAAGGTCAATTCCTATCACAGGTCCACTCATGTTTGTCTCTCCTAAGTTCGCTTGGCTCATACCAGGTCGAATGTTATGTCCAGAATGCCGTTGTTCAGTTCCCAACTGAGAATATCCTCAACTGCCTCTGGAAGAATGAATCTCTTGAATGGGCGCGGCTGGGTTCTTCTGAGAAGTTGTAGTACCTCTCCGCCGCTGCTCAGCAAGAGTTCGAGGTCCTCGCTCCTGATGTCTAGGAACCTCGAGATATCAATTGTGACTGACATCTGGCCGTCTGAAACATATGCATCCTCTATGGGCAGGTCAGAAATCTCAGAGTCTCCTGACTTCTCGACCTCTGCAGTAACCTCCTCTTGAGGCTGGTCGTTGCTCTTGACTTCTACATTTACTCCCATGCGCTTGAAGAAGTCCTGGAAGCCACCTTGGCTTTCGAACATCGACTCCATAGCTCGACGGAATTCATCGTG
>CAYYAH010000118.1:0-2818 GCA_964470075.1 uncultured Candidatus Poseidoniales archaeon | reverse complement strand
CTAATCCCCATCAACTTCGATATCTTCCACCACACCCATCACTCTCATCGGCATGGCATCAAGTTGGGTAATCAGAATATGAGAATCTCCTTCCTTCCTTACCCATAATGGACTATCCCAATCAACACCCAATTCTGTTCCTTCAACATGAGTAATACGACCCACAACGAACTGCAGATCTACAGCTGCATGAATGACATCATCAACTTGCAGCATTCTCTTTTGGAAGGGCGCACTTCTAATTTTCAGAGTGGATTTATCATGACGGATTAGTACATCGGTTTCGGGGTGCGTAATCATACATCCCCGATGCAATACCTCTTCACGCAGATTTCGAAGGGCAACCCCAACACGATCCCCTGTATTTGCCTCATCCACATCATCATCCATTACCTGTAAAGAACGAACAACACCCCTTTCATTTGCCGGCAGAATCAACACTTCGTCGTGCTTGTTCACCAAACCCCTCTGCACATATCCAATAGCCACTAAACCCACACCTTTCACATTGAAGTGCTGGTCTACTGGCAAGATTAACGACCTTTCATCACTATTCTCCACCACCTCCTCAAGATAGCCATACAACTCTTCGCGCAAATCGTGTGGTTCGGGCAGCGACTCATATAGCGACCAGCCACCCAATCCCGCCTGAGAGAGGATCATCCTCACTTGATCTGAATCTACCCAACCTCCCTCATTGGGGTTAATGATGACAACCCCGTTACGAATCCCACTGACTCCAAATGAAACCAGTACCTCACCTAGGGCGGCATCAACCTTTCCAATTTCCACCATCCCTACTTCAGCCACATTCAGTACGGATAATAGAGAACGTATCTTTTCTGGGTGTTTCAATGGCCTAAGAATTGACAGGACACGGGTCTCACCACCCTTCTCTTCTTTGTGAACATAGGATTCTATATCTCTAACATCATTTGATTTCCCAAGCGACTTCGCCAACCCTTCACTACCCACGAAGGCGACATTCAACACCGACACAGCCCGCGCGGGCAGCGTACCCCACATCAATGCGCCGCATTGGCCGCGTGGATAGATGAAAGCCTTAGATGGGAAACTCAGGACGACGGGTTGTGAGTGAGATGTCTGAGTGGCTACGTGAGTACGTCTGCCGCCCCCGAAGCGGCACACGTCATGCCATTCTAATCGATCCCGCAGATCAGACCCCCGATGTCGCCGCTAAGCGTTGTGTTGCTGCGATATCTGCAGGGAGTAGCATGATACTAGTTGGGGGCTCAACAGATACGGACATGGACAACGTGCACGACACTATTTTAGCAATCAAAGAAGCATTGGAATTGGTGACTTGGGCATCCAGTCAAGACTCGAATTCCGAAGAAGATGGTTGGAATGCACCGGTAGTCCTCTTCCCTCAGGGCGCCGCCGCGCTTTCTCCCGCAGCTGATGGAATCACATTCATGATGTTGATGAATTCAACCTCACCCCGCTTCCTGATCGAAGAGCAAGTGGCGGGTGCGCCTTACATTCGCGAGGCCGGTATTATTCCACTTCCAATGGGATATGTCATCTGCGCCCCCGGGGGAAGGGCGGGTCAAGTTGGCCAAGCCCAATTAATTGAATCAGGTGAGACAGATCGCGTTAGCGCCTATGCCATGGCCGCAGAGTCCTATGGTTTCGGCATGTTCTATCTCGAGGCGGGCAGTGGCGCCACACACCCCGTCGAACCCGAACTTATCCAAGCCGCCCGCAATTCATGCAACCTCACACTTGTAGTCGGCGGAGGCATCCGCGATGGCGCCACCGCGAAACAAGCCGCTCAGGCCGGGGCGGACTGGATCATTACAGGTAATCTAGCCGAGGAATTCGATGATGCCGACGAACTACAACGGGTGCTTAGCGAATTCATCACTGAGATGAACTCTTGAGTTTCTCTATCTCAGAAACCAACCTTTCCAACTGACTCTCTAAGTCAAGAATCAGAGTAATCTGCTCCTCTTCACTTCTGAGCAGTCTTGCGTTTTCCTCTTGTAATTCAACCACTCTCCCAGCACCCCCTTCATCATCAACACGGCGTTGCTTCTCATTTGCCAATTGTGCTTCTAGGCGCGCCACACGACTCTCGGACACTCTCAAATCCTCTTCGAGTTCCACTACCCTGGCTCGTACGGATCCTTCTTGGCCAAGCGCATTCAAATCCATCTCCAATGCACGCCTACCCTGCCTCTCGGTCGCCAACTCTTCTTCGAGCCTGATTACCTCCTCCCATACTGAAATCACCTCTTCGGCCAACCTCTCGGGAGCCATCCCAGCTAATCTGGTTGCGAGCGCCTCTCCGGCTTCCTCGCTAACTCCAGACTCTTCTGAATTCACAACTATCAGCGAGAATCGCTGACCCACCACTCTTCAATCTTGAGGGGATATAGGTCCGAAGGACCTCATCTTCCAACCACTAGCAACTTGCGCGCGGTCGAAGTTAAATCATGACCGCTGGTCGCCAACGTCATGAAAGCCTTCAGAGCGACAGGGTCGTTCAGATCCCGAAAGAACGAGCAACCATACACTCTCGACGTCGTAGCAGAAAACGAAGCTGAGGCTAGAGAGAAGATATACTCAAACTTTGGAAGCCGCCATGGAGCCCCCCGACGCTTCATCGCAATTGACTCTTTGACGACAATCAACCCCTCAGAATCTACCGCACCTGTTGTCGTAGCACACTTCCGCGACACTGGAGTTTCCGAAGAGGAATGAAATCCCATATCGTAACGCGCCCTTGAAAGCCAGCCGTGCTGCCGCAGAATCGGAGGCAATTGAGTGCACAGGTTCCACCCATCTCCCAATC
>CAYYAH010000117.1:0-2820 GCA_964470075.1 uncultured Candidatus Poseidoniales archaeon | reverse complement strand
GGAACAGCCACATTTGTCCTGTCGGCCAGCCTAATTACCAGCGAATCTATCCATCGGCTGGTAGTGTCTAGTGAAGCAGATTCAACTGTAGTAAGTGATACTGAAGCTAGAGCCTCCTTACGAGCGATTGACTGTAGTCGGTCTAGTATATCGAGAGGTAGTATAGTGTCACGCACGCAGTACTCGAGGACCTCGTCTGGTCGCTCGGCCCATTCACGGTCCATCTGACTCGCGTCGATGTCGAGTTTGTGCATATCCTCGTCTTCAGGCCACAGGAGTTTTGAGACATAGCGCAGAGACTCGCGCTCAGGTCGGAGGGTCTGGCGAACCTGCCACCAAGCGTCGAGTGGGATTCTTCCGGGAATTCGCCAAACGCGATTTTGTTGCCTTTTTGGCAAGAGTCGGTTGGCTTCGCTCTCGAGTATCGGAACTCTGCCCCAGCCATAGAGTGCGGCACCATCCATCTTCGATCGTTTGGACAGTACATCCATGCGCTCGAGCATGCGAGGGAGATCGAAGTTGTCGATATTGTAGCCGGTTATGAAATCGGGATCCTCGGACCTGACTAATTTAGTCAGACCTTCCATAATATCGCCTTCCTCACCTCTGAACGAATGTTCACTGCGCTCACCTGCCCTGTCGATGACAGCAGCAGCGCACAGAATGCGGTTGGATTGGATACTGGTCTCCAAATCAAACGAGAATGTGACGAATGGTGTCCTGAATGGTTCGGTCTTAGACAAATCGTCGAGATTGCAAGATAGCACCATGTCCGTAGGGTAGAGGCCCGAACCTCCAACCTCGGCGATTCTACCTGCGGCAGTAGTGCGGTCCCCGGTGGTGTCGTTTTGGGTCTCGTTTGGAGCTCTCTCGCCTGCCCACAGAACCTCTCCACGTGCGAGGATGTGTGGTCCAAGGTCGCAGTCCAGCAGCAGCCTCTGAACAAACAGAATATCCGCACTTGACACATCCCACAAATCTTGGATTCGCTTTCTCAGTCTCGGTACGGTGTATGGCTGGGTTACCTCAACCTTCCAGTGAGGCTTCTCTCCCTTGTCAGTCCACAAATCCCCTAAAGGTGTGATTTTCACAACCTCATCCATTGAGCCTAGAAATTCCAACGCTGACTTTGCTTCATCTGCAGGTTGTGGTCGGCCTGGCTGGGTTACTACCAGATAGGGGCGCAATCCCTGAACCAGCAGGGTCACAGAATATCCAGAGCGGGCTCTGCACCACAACTCGACTACGGTCTTGGGGGGTTTGTCTCCAGCGGACCGATTGTCTCCATGGACAATGCACATCTCCTCCTCCCACTGCATGCGTGCCCCTCGTTGTCAGGCTGTGCTCAGACGCCTTCAACCTATGTCAGGACGGGAGCACAAAACGATAGCGGACTGAAAGAGCGGAACCGTTGAAAGCCGAGTCGTTCACCTCTCACATAATAGGGGTGCGGAGATGCTGGATAACGACCTCCCAGAGATAGACTGGGACTCCATGACTTTCAGTTATCAGAAGACCGATCGTATGTACATCGCTCACTGCAAGCAGGGCGAAGAATGGGAGCTCGGAGCAATGCATGACTTCGGCGACATCAGTCTATCTCCAGCAGCTGGTGTTCTCAACTACGGACAGGGGCTGTTCGAGGGAATGAAGGCTCAGAGAGCCGCAGACGGCAGCATCGTTCTGTTCCGCCCTGAGCGTAATGCAAAGAGAATGCAAGAGGGTGCTAAGCGTCTAGGCATCCCTCCTGTTCCAGAAGAGATGTTTCTAGATGCTGTAAGACAAGCAGTGCTTGAGAATCTACGCTGGGTACCTCCGATGGGCAAGGGTGCGTTGTATGTCCGCCCTCTTCTAATGGGGAGCGGGGCAATCCTAGGTGTTGCACCTGCTCCTTCCTACCGTTTCCTAGTCTACGTCTCACCAGTCGGCCCTTACTTCAAGGGAGGAATGAAGCCAATTGCGCTGAAGATTTCCGATGAGTTCCATCGAGCTGCTCCTGGTGGCTCGGGCGGAGTCAAGGCGATTGGAAACTACGCTCCAGGAATGGTTCCCTCAAAGATGGCCAAAGCAGAGGGTTATGCCGAGATTATCTACCTCGATGCGGTCCATCACAGGTACATCGAGGAAGTTGGTGCTGCCAACTTCTTCTGTGTAAAGGATGGTGTGGTCTCGACTCCTGAATTGACTGGGACAATCCTACCTGGAGTAACAAGAGCCTCGGTGCTTGAGATAGCATCCGACCTAGGTTACGAAGTCAGAGAGGAGAAGGTCGATGTTGAGTATGCGATGGGTGCCGACGAGTGTTTCTGCGCAGGCACCGCCGCTGTAATCTCGCCAATTGGCTCAATCAGGTTTGGAGATCAAGTCTACGAGTTCGGTGACGATGTCGGTCCAGTCACCCAGAGATTGTACGACAAGTTGACTGGCGTCCAGCAGAGGAAGGTTCCGGACGAGCGTGGCTGGACTGTCACTGTTGAATGATTACTCTTTGAACAAGGCTTGGAAGTAGCCTGCGAATCCGAATGGTAAAGCGGTTGGACCGCCTGTGACGGACCAACCCTCAGACAATGCTTGGTTCACCTCATCCTCTAGGCTCTCAAGGGTCTTCGATCTAATGATTCGATATTCCATGGGGTCGCCTTGTCGAGGAGGGACAAGGTGATTTTGGTCATCGGCCAAACTTCTTGCGCCTCTGGCCGCCCTTTTGCTTGAACGACTTGCGCTGCGAGTGTCTCTGACGGTCGCCTCTCTTGGGGCCCTTCTGCTTCTGCTGGCCTTCTTCGGCCTTGGCCTCCTTGGTTTGCTTGTTGAGTGTGAGAC
>CAYYAH010000116.1:0-2866 GCA_964470075.1 uncultured Candidatus Poseidoniales archaeon | reverse complement strand
TTGAGCTGGCAGTGATTACTCGGCCACCGGTCTTTGTGGCGCTATCTCCGAAGTCCACCTCTAACTTAACGGGTCCAGTTGGAATTAATTTGCGACCGGTTGTAGATTGCATTGGGTCGGCTTTTGGTTGGGGCTCCTTCGATGGTTCTGGTTTATTCGCCTGCTCTACAGATGCCGTCCTCTGAGCCTGTTTCTTCTGCTTACGATCATTTGGAGTGGCAGCAAATGGGTCCGGGACGATGTCATCGTCGTCATCCCACTCATCGTCAGATTCTTCGATTGGTTGAGGAGGGATTGGGGTGTGTCTCTTCTTGGTAATGTCCTGGCGCATTTGGGCTCCTTCTTCTGAAGCCTGTTTTGCCTCTGCTGAGCCTTCATCAGCCGAAATCTCATCTTCGGGGCTTTTCTTGAAGCGTTTCTTGAAGCGGTCGAACAAGCCCATGATTTAGCCTCAGTCATCAAGTGTGAGTTCTGTGCCCCTCTTCCTCTTACGGCGGGGTGTTTTCTTTGATTCTGGTGTTTCGCTCTCGGGCTCGGAGGAAGTGAGTTCTTCCGGTTCCAGACCGTCCACGCTCTCATTGAATTTCTGAGCGGTCTCGACTGTTGTCTTCTCAAGTTCGTCGAACTCTTGGCGTAGCCTATCAATGACTGTCACCAACTCATCTCCTCTCTTGCTGAGAATGTCTGCGGCTTCCTCTCTGGTTCTCTCAGCCTGGATTCTGCTACCGATATCTATCACCGCGCCCGCATCGGCAGGTATGTCAGCGATGATTTGTAGGCCAGAGCCAAGTGGAATCATGGCGCCCTCTGCACCATCTTCTGGAATTGCTCGTAGCGCCTCAATGGCCTGAATTTGCTCCATCCTGATGGTTTCCAGTTGTCGAATCTGTTGCTCGATGGTTTGCATCCTCTCACGGTTGAGCTCAACCAATTGAGCCATCCTCTGCAACTCTGCACGGTCGACTGCCATCGGTCGTTCGAGATGTCCGACAGCCAAGAAGCCGTCGGGTGATTATTCGCCGTCCCAGATGCCTTCTGAGATCATGAATTCCATTACTTTCTGAGAAACGTTGGCTCGGTTGCCGCCTCTAACACCAGTTGCAGAGACTGCGAAAACTTCTGGAGGAATATCGTCAGCCTCACGGAGTTCGTAACCGACCTTGCGGCCATAGGAAATAGCCTCAATGTCCGGCATAATCCAAGCTTCGACATCTTCTCCCTCGTAACGATGTTCAATCATCCTCTTTCGCATATCAGCAGAGTAGGGGTCGGATTCTGAAACGGGGGTGTCTCTAATTCCTACAATTACTCGCTTGCCTTGGTCCAACTCTCTCTGAATCAACCACTCATGGCCGACATGTAATGGCTGCCAGCGGCCGGGCAGTAGGACTGCTTTCGGGCGCTCGAAGAGATGAGCGAGTTGGTCGACCAAGTCGTCCACTCCCTTGCCCTTTTCTCCACTTGAGTCAAGTGTTAGGTGTGCGCATTCGGGTTGATCGAAGGGATCAGTAACTCCAGTGAAATTGGTAATCTCACCGGAGCGTGCCTTGGCGTAAAGACCCTTCACGTCGCGATCCTCACAGACCTCTAGTGAAGTTGAGATGTGAACCATAATCGCATTCTCAGGGAGGATTTCGAGAATCTTCAGGCGGACGTCTTCGTAAGGGGTGATGAACGAACACAGGACATTTGTGTGTTTTGATATCATCTTGGCCATTTTGGCAACGCCAAGAAGGTGTCTCTCACGGCCCTCTCGGGAGAAATCAGTGTTGGAAAAGAAGTCGCGAATGGTGTCTCCATCGAGTACTTCGCAACCAAAGCGCTCTGCCGCAGCCATTGCTATGGTTGTCTTCCCGGCTCCAGAGAGACCTGTGAACCATACAACTCTGTTCGACATTAGAACACCCGTGGTGGGCCGTGCGACAATAGTTCCCTATTTCACACCGACGGGGGCGCGTACATCCTATATCGAGAGGGGTCAGGGGGGTGTTGTGGCTCCCGAAGGTGGAAGCGTTCCTGATGTTGGTGCTTTCCTGTTAGGGGCACCCAAATCTGGAACGACTTGGTTAGCAGCCGCATTGGAGCAGCACCCCGGAATATGTGTGTCTGAGCCCAAAGAGCCGAACGAAGTTGCCACCCATAAGGGAACGTTTGGTAGGGACTCTCGTTCGCCCGATTGGGAGCGTTACGCCTCGTGTTTCACAGGAGTGGGTCTCAAACTGGATTGTTCGGTACACGCTCTAGCCTGTCCAGAAGCTCCTGGTAGAGTGCTTGAGAGTTGGCCAGATGCACGGTTCATCGTATGTCTGAGGGAGCCTGTAGGACGGACTCTGAGTCATTGGAATATGATTTTAGATACTGAGGAAGATAAGCAGAATGGAGCTGATTGGGCCGTATTTTCTGATGCATGGAATGATGGTCGTTTACGCTCAGATACGCTCTACGGGGCCAGCCTGAGCAGGTGGTACGAGTCGTTTTCAGCGGATCGTTTTCTCCTCATTGATTCCTCCCGGATGAGAACGGAGCCGGGGGTCGTCTTAGCAGAAGTGGAGTCGCACCTTGGCATCGTGGGTTTTGAGTTCAATTTGGGTGCTGTACGGACGTCCAATACTGCATCAGATAGGCGTCCATTGACTTTGTTTGGTAAATTGTTCAAGGGTCTGGCTTCAATTATTCCAGGCATCATTAAACAGCCTCTGGTGAGTTCGTTACAAGGCCGTGGAATCAATGTGTACAAGATGCCTGTTCTCAGTAGTCAACGAAAAGAGCGGGTTGGGCCCGTTGAGTCTGAGATGGAGCAGATGAAGAATGATATTCAACAAGATCTGATTATTCTGAAACAATTAACTGGTTTCGAAACATCAGA
>CAYYAH010000115.1:0-2914 GCA_964470075.1 uncultured Candidatus Poseidoniales archaeon | reverse complement strand
ACACACAGAACTTCGAGGCGTGGATTGAAGAGTTCAGCGAGTGGCAGACGAGAATTGGATTCGATCCTTCTTGGCTAGGCGACTATAGGTTCGACATCAAGTTCGACTGGGACACTGCAGGAAACAAGATCGAGTTCGGAGATTTCGAAGGCAGACCGAAGTGGGACAGGAGGATGCAGATTCCTCAGCAGACCATCAGAGATGCTATTGTCAACATGGTCAGTGTTCAGGGAGACACTGAGTTCGCATCTGTAGAACAGCAAAATCACCTGCTCGCTTCCGCACCGACAGAATACGACCGCAAGTCGGCTCTGAGGATTATGTGTGAAGAGCAGCGGCACGGCTGGCAAATGGCTTACCTCTTGTGTACCTTCTTCGGTGAGCAGGGAGTTCGTGAGGCAGCTAAGTTACTGGAGAGGAATGCTCAGGATGGGACTAGAATCCTAGGTTCATTCAACGAGCCAATTGATCACTGGCTTGACTTCTTCATGTTCACTCATTTCATCGACCGCGATGGCAAGTACCAACTGAAGATGCTCAGCACTTCCTCATTCAAGCCGCTCGCGGCTTCTATGGGCCCGATGCTCAAGGAGGAGTCGTTCCACCTAGGGACAGGCGCCAATGGACTACGAAGAATCGTGAAGCAGGGCGTCATTCCATGCGCTCTAGTTCAGAAGTACGTCAACAAGTGGGTGAGTACTGGACTCGACCTGTTCGGTACCGATGACTCATCGAGTGCCCAGTGGGCATATGTCTACGGCGTCAAGGGCCGATACGACGAGAGAGAAGCGTCGGAAGCTGCAGACAGAGAACACCTGAACGAAGCCAGCAGAGAGTTGTACTTCCAGGAGTTACGTGACGAAATGCGCAGAATTAGTAAGGCACGAAAGAAGGGTGAACCAGAACTCTACATCCCATCGGATAAGTTCAAGCGCGGCATCGGCAAATATGCCGGCAAGCGCTACACCGTCCACGGAGAGATATTCGATGGCGATGATGTAGCATGGCAGGAGTATCTTTCCACGGTGCTTCCTACTGATGAGGACGAGCACAAATTGATCAACGAGTACATGAAAGAAGAGTGGATTCAATACCGTGAATGGAAGGGTGACTGAGCCTGGGGGCTTGTACATGCAACATGTCGCTTTGACCATGTTCGACAAGGAGCGTTGCGCTCCCTTCTTCGAAAAGTTGACTGAGTACTTCTACGAGCACCACCATTCTCCCGAGCAGGGTGCAGAAGGTTACGAAGAGTTGCTCTACCGAATTCGCAGACCTTACACTCCTGAGATGCTCAACATGATTGATTCATGGATGGGTCTGCCCGAGCGAGACTGGCGCGAGGAAACTCAGAGAGAGGTTATGTTGGCCCTCTACGCAATCAGGTACCCAGACACTCTTCTTATCGAGAGTTTTACCGAGAAGGCTAGATCAGATATGCGCCGGCTTTCCGCCTACCTCCATTTCACTAGCCACACCTATGCCATCTGGGACGAGGATACCCGTAGAGGATTGGGCAAGCTGGGAATAGAAATTCCCAGCATAGAAACTGCTGATCCGTTCGTTTACGGGGCTTATGTTACCGCAATTGAGTTGCTAAAGGACGTCGCTCCGTTCACCTGCTTCCTAGAGCATGATGTACCTCGGCAGCGTCTGTTCCAAGCAGCGCTAGCAGCCTACGGCCGGGAGTGATTCAATGGATGTCCGTACCGTCGCCGTAATCGGCGCCGGGACAATGGGTGCCGGAATCGCTCAGGTCTGCGCCCAGACAGGTTGGGAAACTAGACTTTACGATGCTTTTCCTGAAGGACTTCAGAAGGGAATGGATTCAATCCATTCCTTCTGGAACAAGGGGATTGCTCGTGGTAAGACCACAGAACAGCAGAAATCAGAGTGGTCGGCCAATCTAAATTCATACGAGAATATGTCAAAGGCAGTATCTGATGCTGACCTCATAATCGAGGCTGTACCGGAGATAATGGAGCTAAAGCAGAGTATCTTCCGCCAGCTCGAGGAAATAGCCCCTCCTCACTCAGTGCTTGCGACCAATACCTCCGGTCTGCAAATTGGCAAGATTGCTGGCGCTACAGGGTGCTCGGAGAGAGTTATTGGGATGCATTTCTTCAATCCAGTCCCGTTGATGAGTCTGCTTGAGTTGGTTCGTCATGACTCGTGCTCAGATGAAACCGTAGCGGCCGCGCAATCAATCGGTTCTGCGATGGGAAAGGAGACTATTCTTGTTCGTGATGTACCTGGGTTTGCCACCAGTCGACTAGGAGTGGTGCTTGGTAACGAGGCCGTTCGGATGCTTGCAGACGGAGTTGCTTCTGCTAGCGACATTGACACTGCAATGCGTCTTGGCTACAAGCATCCAATGGGGCCTCTTGAGCTTAGTGACCTAGTTGGCCTAGATGTTAGACGTGATATCCTGAACAATCTAGCCGAGGCTTTCGATGATGACCGATACTTGCCCCATCCAATGCTCGACCGATTGGTCGATGCCGGAGATTTGGGCAAGAAGGTCAGTAAGGGAATCTACAAGTGGTCGGCAAATGGTAAATCAGACCGAGATGATCTTTGAGGACCCCATGCAGCCCTTCTTGATTGAATCGATTGGAATTATTGCTGGAACTCTAGGTGTAATGGCTTGGCTTCCTCAGCTGAGAGAGGTGTGGATTGAAGGACTTCACGAGGGCATTTCACTACCTACTTTCTGGTTGGTCTCTACGGCTCTCGTATTATGGCTGTTTTACGGCATCCTGATTGAATCAATTTCGATTATCATTGCAAATGTTGCGGCTTTGGCGTGTATCCTATCTCTGATAGTTGGAGTAATTCGACTCAGAAGAGAGGAAGAAGATGGTGCGAACACCGGGAGTTGAACCCGGGTTAGCAGGTTGGGAACCTGCTGTCA
>CAYYAH010000114.1:0-2950 GCA_964470075.1 uncultured Candidatus Poseidoniales archaeon | reverse complement strand
TCAAGACCGACCCCAAGGTATTCGCAGCCCTGAGGGACGAGTTGGCACAGAACGAAAAGCTCACAGGTCACCCTGAGATTTGCGCCAAGTTGGCCGAACTCTGTCCTATGGATGTTCCAGATGTCAGAGTAATAATCGCTAGTAAGCGAATTGCCATGGACACACCAGAGATTGAGGAGATAATCACCCTCATTCGTCAACATGTCCTCTGAGGGCATTTCTATCTGATTTTACCTAACGATTTCATTCAAGTGGAGGAACCGCTCTGGGAGTGTGAGGAATATGCAGCTTGGCGGACCAAACGAGCCCGACGAGGAACCAATTCCTCCGTTTCAGTCCGAGACTCATATCAGAGTCCTCGACATGCAGGACAGACGCCCGATAGGGCATGAAATGACAGGACTGACCCGCCCTGGCTTATTCCTTGTTCGAGCCAGAGTGAATGAAGTAGGTGGCATCGAGATTGGCTCTACTCTCGAGAAAGATTCTGCCAGCATCGGCGCTCTCAGTGAACTCAGATTGAAGGATATTCCCGAGAATGCTAACTCCGAACTCTTGGATGCAATCTCGGAGGCGATTTCTGAGGACTCACACACTCACATCCAGTTCTACAACAGTGCTGGGCCGATGACCCGCAAGTTCCATTCATTCCAGCTACTCCCCGGAATTGGAAATGCGAAAGCAATCCAGATGGTTGGCCTTAGGGGTTCTGGCTGGCATGAATTCTCCTCTGTCGATGAGGCCTGCGCGATTGACTCGGTCAGACTCCTCGCTGAGCGCTATCTCAAGGAGATGGAGGATGAAGCACAGACTCCTAGACTACTCGACCTCCTAGTACGTGCCGATCTCTAATCGGGGTGCTCGTATGGAAGACTTAGACATCAGACTTCTAGTGGACCTCCTGAAAGATAGAATCACTCCCAACAAGGGACTAGGGCAGCACTTTCTCATCGACGAATCGGTTGTTGATAGGTCGATTGAATTAGCAAACTCATCGCAGCCACTTGCAGAATCTAGAGTAATCGAAATTGGCCCAGGAGCCGGCTCTCTGACTCTTGGCTTACTCAGAGCCGGCGCCTCTGTGTCTGCCTTCGAGGTCGATGAGGAGGCAATATCTCATCTTGCTAGGGTGTTCAAGGGAGCAGATGGTAGACTTGACGTGGTTAACCAGGATGCTCTGAAAGCGAATTGGCCAGAAAACGCATCTCATGTGGTGGCCAACATTCCCTATCAGATCTCCAGCCCGCTGCTGGAGAGGATACAGAAGCACCACTCTCAGTACGTTCTAAATTCTGTAGTATTACTTCTACAGGATGAGTTCGCTGAGAGGATGATGATCAATCGAAACGATACCGCATCAGGCCCCCTCTCACTCTCGCTATGGCTTGATTTCGATGTTGAACTCGATGCCAAGGTGCCACCCCACTGCTTCAGCCCAGCACCTATGATTAGCTCGCGACTAGTGAGACTTCACCCAACTGCAAGAAAACTCGATGTCAATCGTAGGATGTTTAGGACAATCACAAGTCACTGCTTCGCTAACAAGCGTCGCAAGATGAGGACCTTAATTTCTCAG
Organism: uncultured Candidatus Poseidoniales archaeon; assembly: GCA_964470075.1. Lineage (GTDB taxonomy): Archaea > Thermoplasmatota > Poseidoniia > Poseidoniales > Thalassarchaeaceae > Thalassarchaeum. The sequence continues at coordinate 1,374 of CAYYAH010000114.1, read as the reverse complement.
ACACCCCGGCGCCTGTCACGAAACAAGGGCTGGCACAAGGGTCGCTGGAGGGATTCAGTCAATGCTGTAATCGAATCCTCTCCCGATGGAATTTCAGAGGATTGGCTGAATCTCAGGCCGGAGAACCTCAAAACCTCAGATTGGGTACTTTTGACAAAGTCAATTTCATCATTTCCAGCTGAATAGTGAGGCTTTTGACAGCGCCTTGATAGAGGGCCCCCGGCTCCGCTGGTCAGGGCAGCGGGGCGCGAGAAGACCCAAGCTCAGGACTTAGTATGGCAAAGAAGGACACCTATCTGGCACTTCTGAGAAGAGGTATAGATGAGAATACGGCCCACCTACTTTCAGACAGCGGAGTCAAGGTCGGCGACATCAAGAAACTCGATATAGAGACACTCTCAAACAACTACGGTCTGAAGAAGGAAGTTGCCGAATCTGTTCTCGATGCAGTCAAATCGGGACCAAGAGACTCCAGCAAGCAGAGATTCCTAGCTGACGTCCTCGCTGACAGGACGAAGAAGAAGGTTGACACTATCGAGGAGAGGCGGTTCAAGCGCGAGCAGAAGGATCTGCACGCAGAACTAATCGAGAAGAAAGAACAACTCAGAATCGCTCGAGTCGAGCAATTCAGGAACAAGAAGTTGGTGATGAACAGACTCGGTAAGACCATCGAGCTCATCGTCAAACTTGAGAACACATTCGACGATGAGTCCAAGGATGAGCAACGCTCTAAGTTGCGCGATCAACTGGAAACCAGAGGTCTCGAGGCTGCAAGAGATCATGAAATGCTAGAGCTGGTCGGAACACCACAGGACATAGTCGACTTTCGCAGGAAGATAGCACCGAAGATCTGCATGCACGCATGCCCGTCCTGCGGAGAGGAAATTGACCCGATTCAGGGCAATGTTATCGACGATATGTCCGACTTCTCTCTAATCTGCTGGGAGTGCGAGGAAGAGTTCAGAGCACCTATGGCACAGTTGGTTGAAGATAGACTGAACAACGGCTCGAGAATCAAGATTGACCCCAAGAAGAAACCACGCCTCACCGTCAAGAGACCTCCAAGGAAGAAAGATACAACTTCGATTGCAGATCAGATAATCAAGGACCTAGAATTAGCCGGCGCCAGCGCCGTGGAACTAGAGGCTGCAGCCGAGTCAAGCAAACTCTCGGGCGTGCTGATGAGCATAGATGACTGGATTGACCAGACCATCGCAGCCAAGGGATATATCCAAGCACAAGAGCACCGCGAGGAGTTCATCATCGCGACAGGAGCAGGTGCTACCAAGTTCAACAAGTGGATGAAGAAGGCTGGACTGGTCTTCAACAAGCAGACCGGAAGATGGACTCGCTGGGAAGATCGCTGAGGCGGTT
>CAYYAH010000113.1:0-2978 GCA_964470075.1 uncultured Candidatus Poseidoniales archaeon | reverse complement strand
CCTGTAGGAGATTGAAGAACTGGAAGACATAGCCGATATTCTCTCTCCTGAATGAAGTCATCTCCTCGGAATCCTCTTTCGGTACGGATGAGCCATTGAAGGAGTATGAGCCCGCAGTCGGACTGTCAAGTGCTGAGATGCAGTTCAGTAGAGTGGTCTTCCCTGAGCCTGATGGTCCGAGTAAGATAATCCTCTCACCTTCGCTTATCTCCAAATCGATTCCATCTAGGGCTCTAACTATGCCTGAGGCCATGTGGTAGTGCCTCTCTAGTCCCTTCATACTCACCAATGGTCCAGTCATTCGAACTACTCCGTAGTTCGTGTGAAAGTGATTCGTTAATCAACTACTCGGAGGCGCCTGAGAAGAAGGCCATCGAGTCCCTGAATAGCTCTTCTCTGCGCCTAATTCTGTTGTCTCTAATCTTCAACCAAGTGAAAGCTACAGCAATTAGAAGGATGACCGGGACCACAGCCTCAGCATGATATCTTTCCATGAATTCGATTATTCCCCTAGCAGTATATGCCCATGTCAGAGAGGCTGCGGTTCCTCCAATCAGGCAGGCTGCAAGCACCCTCTCAAAGGGCATTCTGGCCACTAGTCCTAGCATGGCCCCCACAAGGACCCCGCTGGCCATGAATGGGATCCAGACGAATACTATCAGACCCCAGTAGCCGAACCTGTCGATACGATCTTGATTCTTGTGTGCGACATACTCTACAGAAGATAGGATGTCCCCCATGAAAGGGTTCTGTAGAAGGGCTCCGGCAATACCGCCGCGCTTGGCCACCATCGCCTCACCAGTGAAATCATTCACTCCCTGCTCAACTCTTCCGGCTGCTGCCCTATCTGCCAGAGTCGATTTCTCATTTCGTGCACTGACAACAAGTGAGCGTCCCTCGAGGTGTTGTTCTAGATCGATTCTAAGATGCTCCTCCAAGTCGTCTTGCAGATCCTTGTATGTGGGCTTGAACAGGAAGTAGGCAAAACGTTGTACTGGGCGGTAAATCGCTCTGATGAAGACTGCTTCTTCATCGGCCATAACAGCAGAGCCGAAGTCTACGAGATCATGCTTGCGGAACCATCGGGCTAGACTCTCATGAGTGGCGGTATCGAGGCGGCCGAAGGCACTGATATCGGAGAAGAATGGGCCATAGTCCTCGACGAGTGCTGCGGAAGAAGAGCCGCTGTAGAAGAACTCGGGGCCGAGTGAAGTTAGGTCTGCCGACGTGGTTGAATCTGTGCAGATGACCTTCAGTTGCAGTGGTCGCATCTCACCGAAGACTGCGAACTCCTCAAGCAGCTCCTTGGTGATTTCAGCTCTAACATCGATTGGTGAAGCTATCGTCTTGCCAGTAGTCTTGTACGGGACTATCACATCAATAGAAATCGGCCTATCTTGCAGCCTCATCTGTTCGAAGTCGACCTTGCATCGTAACTCACCCTCGACTGAGGAGATGGTGCGCTCAATCAGCCTCTTTGTCTGAGCCTTACTAAGCAAATCGTCTGCGTCTCTGTGATACAGTCTATGCATCAATGGGTATTGGACACAAAGGAAGAATATCGACATCCCCAGCGAAATAAAGGCCAGCCACCAAGCCGGGACTCCTGCATTGCCTCCAAGGAGCATTGCAGTTTCTCTACCTCCGACCCACTCTGCTCCCATCAGGACCCATCCCCATTCACCCATCTGTTCCAAAGTGAAGCAGGAACGGGGATCATCATCAGTGACATGCGCCTCGATAGCATCGACCCGGTTGAACAGACTTCCAGTCTTGACCGTCCTTACTTCGACAACGACATCCTTTGAACTGAGGCTAATGAGTGAGTTAGAGATTGATTCGTACTCGCTCTGGTTGTCAACTTCTTCCAGAGTCTCTACTGATTCCAACTGGTAAAGAGTGGCAGTCAGATGATACTCTCCCTCAGGAATAGATTCGTCGAGACTGGTTTCCGAATGAATATCGCCACTTCCTCCCATATATGTAGAGAGGATGGGTTCGCTGCCGCCTACAACAGTCAGGTGGGATACTACGATGGTTGCTCCCGAGGGTGCATTGTTTGACTTCACTACCACCATGTCGTGGTCACCCCAGATGTTGATCCAAACCTCTCCCTCTCTGTCTAGGCACTCTCCGCCTCGATCGAGAGGGGTCTTGGAGAGAGTTTGGTCCAAAGTAATTGAATCTGGGGTCAGAAGCCCGGTAGAAAATATCATCATCCCGCCAAAGAAGACAATTCCAGAAATCACCCCAACAACTAGGGTCAGGTCATCGAAGGTCCCTCTGAAGAACCTCCTCTGTCCAGTTCTACGCTGGCGTATTCGATCTAGTTCCCTATCTAGGGGATCTTCTTCGACTTCTACTCCAGCGGCTTCTGCCACTTGCGCTGCCGTCACAGTATAGCCACGCAGGAGGGGACTCATAGCCCTGTCCCCAAAAGGGGACAGGGGCTACTGAGTTTTCGTATATTCAATCGCGACGGGTCGCGAAAGCAGCACCGAGCATTACTGTCAGTGCCATCAGCGCGCCGAATCCGGGTAGAGCTGGTGGATTTGCTACTGAATCAGATGAATACTCGGATGCCCAAGTATCATACATTTCCAATCTAGTTTGGCCATCATATCCTTCGAGAGTCAAAAGATCGCCAGGTGACACTAATCCATCACCATCAAGATCAGTGTAAGTATGAGTTACTCCGTTGGATTCGCCTCCAGTCAATGGGATGCTGAATGCAACAGTACATTCATTCAGATCTGGCTCAACCATCTCGCCCGTATCTTCGTCGTACTCCTCATAGCAGTCGCTTAGGAAGTGAACCTCGAAGTCGGAGATTGGTGCATTCAGAGTCTGGTTCTTGGCAACAGTTCCAGTGATTACTGGGGGTAGAGTATCGTGCTGATCATTGTCACCATTGTCAGACTCATCAGAGCCGTCACCGCAGTCGTCCCAGCCATCGTTAACCCAGTCCATCGGGATCT
>CAYYAH010000112.1:0-2980 GCA_964470075.1 uncultured Candidatus Poseidoniales archaeon | reverse complement strand
CACACCATCGCAACCTTGAGAGGCAGACGGCAGGTCGCCGCATCAATGAGTGGCGCTATCAGCGACCTCTCCGCCCGAGCCATCCTCGATTCACGTGGCAATCCTACAGTCGAAGTCGACTGTTACGTTGATGGGCGACTACAGGGGCGCGCAGCGGTACCATCAGGTGCCAGTACCGGCAGTTACGAGGCTATCGAGCTGCGCGATGGGGGCAACCAATGGGTCGGCAAGGGAGTTACCTCTGCGGTGGCTAATGTCAACGGCGAGATTCGTAACGCGCTGATTGGAATGGATGTTACTGATCAGGAAAGCATCGATGCTGTACTCGTCTCACTCGATGGTACAGAGAACAAGGCCAGATTGGGCGCTAATGCGATGCTAGGAGTTTCTATGGCTTGTCTGAGGGCAGCTGCCCAGGGAATACTCTGGCAACACATATCTGGTGAGGGGCCAAGTAGCATTCCAGTGCCGCAAATGAACATACTCAACGGCGGTGCTCATGCAGCATCGAACGTAGACATACAGGAGTTCATGGTAGTGCCACACGGGTTCGACTCATTCTCCGATGCACTACGGGCGGGCGTGGAAATTTACCACTCACTCAAATCGGTACTCAAGGAAGAAGGACTTCTCAGTGGCATAGGAGACGAGGGTGGATTTGCCCCAAACCTTCCTCGCAATGAGGATGGACTCAGGCTCGTGCTGAGCGCAATCACCGGAGCGGGCTACACCCCTGGCAAACAAGTCTCGATTGCACTAGACTGTGCTGCTCAGGAGTTCTGCCACGACGATGGCTACCACATCGATGGAGGTGTACTGTCAGGCTCCGAACTAGGCCAGTTGTACTCATCATGGCTTAACACCTACCCGATTGTCTCACTCGAGGATGCCTTCGGTGAGGACGACTGGGGGTCTTGGTCTGAATTCACCGCTCGAGAAGGCCACCGAGTCCAAGTGGTCGGTGACGACCTGTATGTGACCAACCCAACCAGACTCTCAAAAGGAATCGCCGAGGGCGCGAGTAATGCAATTCTCATCAAACTCAATCAGATTGGCACAGTGAGCGAGACGATGCGAGTAATCGAGATGGCCCGCTCAGCTGGATTTGCCACCATCATCAGTCACCGCTCCGGTGAGACCTCAGACCACATGATCTCAGACCTTGCCGTTGGGACCAATGCAGGCCAGATTAAGACCGGAGCGCCGGCGAGAAGTGACCGCACTGCGAAGTACAACCAATTAATTCGAATCAGCGAGCAGTGCGAGAATTACACTGACTTATTCTAGCGCTGCCAACAACAGTGGCAGTACAATGGTCGCATCCGACTCAATTACGAATCTAGGTGTTTCCTGAGATATTTTGCCCCAACTAATCTTCTCGTTAGGAGGGGCCCCTGAATATCCTCCGTATGAGGGGCGTGCTTCGGAAATCTGTGCGAACCAAGCCCAGAGTGAAACATCCACCTTCGCATCCTGTCTCAACATCGGCACCACGGAGATTGCAAAATCGCCTGCAATTCCTCCTCCAACCTGCAACAGCCCAGTGGGCGAATCATCTTCTTGGTACCAATCTGCAAGAGCCTGCATGGCCTCCAACCCTCCTTTGACTATACCCGGGCTTTTCAGCGAGCAGTCGAGGACTCTGGCGGCGAGGATATTACCCAGTGTACTATCTTCCCAGCCGGGAGTGAAGATTGGTAGGTTGGCATCTGCTGCAGCCATCAGCCACGACTGCTCCGGATTACCATCGAACTCAAGCTCGCCATGCAGCAGCAAGTCATACAGGAATTCGTGAGGGAACCGATTGTCACCAGCAGCCTCTGCATCCTCCCACAGAGTCATCAAAGGGCCTTCAACAGCTCTAATTGCCTCCTCTTCAGGTATGGCAACATCGGTGACCCGATTCATCCCACGCTCGAGCAAATCAACCTCATCTTGGGCAGTCAACTCCCTCCAATCATCGATACCCTCGTAACTCGAGCGTGCAATAAGACCAAACAAATCCTCTTCGAGATTCGCCCCAGTGCAACATATTGCATGTACTCGCTGAGCTTTGATCGCAGGTGCGAGTGTTCTACCAATCTCAGCGGTCGACATCGCTCCGGCAAGAGTCACCATCAGACGACCATCCTGCTCTAGGAAAGATCGTAGAGAGGACGCACAGTCAGCCAGTGCTCCGGAGTTGAAGTGACGGTAGTTACTCTCGATGAAGTCTCGCACCGACAAACACTCACCTCAGAATCTGTCGAGCATCTTCCTTCCCGTCAGCTCGATTCCGGGTACCGCGTCAGCGATCTCGTGATGAATTTCATCCGCAAGAGCAATCGGGTCACTGTTTCCACATGTGAAGATGTCAATTGCTAGCAGGCCACTCTCGGAGTAACAGTGCGCGCTGACATGACTCTCGTCAATTAGTACTACAGCGGCGAACCCAGGTGGACTCTCAGTTCCGTCGAACTGAGCGGCGTGAGAGTGAACCTCTCTGGCCCCAGACCTCTGCACACAACCTCTCAATAACTGCAGCATCCAATCACCATCATCCTCAACCGGCGGCGAGTATCCGATGTAGTCGAGGACAACGTGTCCGCCACGCGCTTCGGTGCCGCTCATAACAAGACCTCATCGATTTGCCGATTTCAAGGTGACTAATCGAGTAGCCAAGACTTCAACCTGCGCAGACCCTCGTGAATGGCCTCCTCGTCAGCAGCATAAGAGATTCGTACGAAACCATCGCCTCCTGTAATCAGTGATGCTGGGATAAGCTGAACCCCCGCTTCAAGAGCACTATCAGCAAACTCGATGTCAGTCATCCCGGTGCCTGTGACATCGACGAATACATAGAACGCACCCTCAGGTTCCACAACCCTCAGACCCGGAATCTCAGAGAGACCATCCGTCATTATCTCACGACGCTTGACATACTCGCTGTTGAACATCTCGACAGAGTCATCGCAATCCAGAGCGACGGCTGCAGCACGCA
>CAYYAH010000111.1:0-2992 GCA_964470075.1 uncultured Candidatus Poseidoniales archaeon | reverse complement strand
CATGATGGGATTGTGAACAACAACCTCAACTTCACATAGGGGACTACCGACCGGGGCCTATGGCCCGTAGGGAAGAGAAGGTCGATACTGAGCTCTTAGCACAGCTCGAATCGGGAGGCGACCGGATTCGCGTGCCGCTCCCAAACCGCAAGGTCAACGAGATGTTCGCGATAGCCGATCAGATTCTCGGCGGACGCCGTGTAAAGGCGGTCTGCGAGGACGGAGATAGCCGCCTTGCTAGAATTCCAGGCAAGATGAGAAGGCGCCAGTGGGTCCGCGAGGGTGACCTGATTGTGGTCCAGCCTTGGGACTTCCAGGACGAGAAGGCCAACGTGTGCATGCGCTACACCAAGACCCAGTCATTGTACCTGTCACGTAAGGGAGTACTTCCTGAGATCGTAGATCTGTTCGGAGTAGCAGATCTGACAAAGAATCAGAATTTGGAAATTGAATCGGTCTCTGAGCCAGCTCCTACAGAAGAAACCAAGACCGAGCCAGAGGTAATCGAAGAGACATCATCCACGTCCGATGAACCAGAGGAAGACATCGACTCGTTCTTCGGGTGAGAGTATGGATGAGTACGATGACCTTCCAGAGGTCGACGCCTTATTGAAAGCCGAAAAAAAGCACGAGTGGATATCAGACCCGCGCTTCAAGCGTATGTTCAATGAGATCGAGGACGGTCTGCAAGGGGTCCTCGGAAAGGGCAAGTACGAGTGGGTAGATAGGAGAGTCTTCGATCAAGTATTCGACCGCTCCACTTTGCTCGCTGTTCACAAATTGATGCAGAAGGGACAGATTGAGACCATCGACTATCCGATAGCCAGAGGTAAGGAGGCGCACGTTTTCCATGCCACGACAAATCATGGCCCAGTCGCGGTGAAGATTTTCCATACCACCAACGCCGTGTTCAAGGGGTTGGCTAAGTACATCGATGGAGATCCCAGATTCAAGGGCCTATCAAGGCGACACAGGGAACTGGTAAACATCTGGGTTCGCAAGGAGTTCCGCAATCTGAGAAGGATGAGAAAGCATGGATTGAGAGTACCAGAACCTCTTGACAGTCTGAAGAATGTCCTTGTTATGGAGTATATCGGTGATGATCAGGGCCCAAGTCCGAGACTTAAGGAAATTACAGTCGACAATCCGTACGAAGTCTTCGATGAACTCATCGATTTCATCGCTATCAACTGGCACAAGTGCGACCTCGTCCATGCTGATTTCAGTGAGTATAACATCCTGCTCAACGATGATGAAATCTGGGTCATTGATGCAGGCCAGAGTGTCACGCGCCAACACCCCAGTGCAGAGGAGTTCCTAGTACGGGATGTCACACGCATCGTGGATTGGATAAACCGTCAGGGACACAACGTGGACTTGGCCGAGAGCCTTGCTAGGGTGCTCGATGACCCCGTTCCAGAGCCTACTAATGCTTCAGGCGGGGATTAAAGCGGGTGGGCGAGTCGACCGCACTCGTGGAACTGCTGGCGCGCGTGCCCAAGAACCGAATCGCCGTACTAATAGGCAAAGCAGGGCAGACTCGCAAGATGCTGGAAGAGGCCAGTGGAGCAACATTGGACATCGACTCTCAAACCGGCGAGGTGTTGGCAGAGTGGGAAGAGGAGCCCGACCCGGTTGTCAGGATGAAGATGCCTGACGTTGTACTAGCAATCGGTCGCGGACTTGCACCCAGCAGAGCAATCCAGCTTATTCAAGATGATATCTTCCTCAGAATGTACGACATCCGCGAGTGGGTAGGCAGACAGCCTAACCAGACTCGCAGGATGAGAAGCAGACTGATTGGAAGAAATGGTCGTATACGCAGTCTAATCGAGGAGATATCGAATTGCGAGATGGCAATTCATGGCTCCACTGTGTTGGTAATCGGAGACCAAGAAGGGATTGCCTTGGCCGCGCCAGCTATTGAGGGGATTCTACGCGGTTCTGAGCACAGCACAGTATTGCATGGACTTGAGCAAGACAGGAAGCGTATGCGAATGCAATCACGCCAACTGGAATCATTCGAGGAACGCGGGCCGCGTGATTCGTCCAAGTTCGATACTCTCGTACCCGGTCTAGCGCAGGCTCGTAGACGCAGAGAGAGAAGGCACAAAGCCTCACAAATCGATCCATCCGACTCGGATGAGGTTTCGGAAGTGATGAAACTCTCTGATGATGAGTCAGTTACTTTCGAAGAGGAGTGAAACCGCCACGCATAAGCGTGAGAGTCCTCACGGATTGTCATGGCAAACCTATTGGAGGAGATGTACGACTACGAAAGATGGGCCACCAACATCATCATCTTAGTTACTGGTTTAGTCATCGCAGGAATCTCTCTTGAATTCCTAGAAATCGAGAACCCACTCTCCGATTTCCTGTATGAATACTATATCGATCCAGTAATGGGAGAGGCATCTTCTGATTCCGGATATAACATCCCCAACACTCTCACCTACGCCCTCATGCTTGCTCTTTTTGCTGTCTCTCTAGCAGCATGGCTACGATATCTAGGAATCGATTCTAGCGATGCGACTCTACTTGCATTGATTCCATATGTATTCTGGGCTGCTCTAGGTGAAGTGGTTGAGGATGCTAGCATGTTCGATACCTCTCTCGAGAGTTACTTCGTCAGCCCCGCTGTACACTTCCAAACCGCGGCATGGGTGGTGATTGCCGGAGCATTGAGTTACCGAATTGCAAACTCCAATCTAGATGAGGGGGAAATGCATTCCAAGGCCGAGAGTACTGCAATGATTCTCATCATGACACAGGTGGTAATCTACTATACTTCAGTCGAAGCCAGCAGTGTCACTTCTTCCTCTGATTTCAACAACATTCCGATGCTGGTCTGTTTCATTGCTGCCCTTTTGCTACCCTCGGTCACTAGCAATCATTCCCTGTTTGATTTCACAATCGTTCAGCGCACCGTTTTCCTTGTCGGCCTAGGTGGCTGCATCACTCTGGCAGGCCCACTTGTTGCACATGGGATTAG
>CAYYAH010000110.1:0-3018 GCA_964470075.1 uncultured Candidatus Poseidoniales archaeon | reverse complement strand
TCATTGGCGTCGCCTTGATGTTCTTCACCATCTTCTTTGGATTCTCTGGTTACATCCTGCCATGGGACAGTCTGGCTTTCGGAGCTGCTACAATCGGAATAAGTATGGCCAGCTCGACACCCCTGATTGGAGGTTGGATGGCCAAGGCCCTGTTTGCTGGAACCACATTGAGTGGACAAACGGTAACCCGAATGTATTTCCTGCACGTTTTCATTCTGCCAGTTCTGGTCACGGGACTGATACTTGCTCATCTATTCATCGTCTGGGTTCAGGGGATTGCGGAGCCGCATTGAGGGAGTGATTGAATGGGAATGTTAGACAGATTCGGCAGGATTGCTGATACGTACATGAGTGAGAAGGATCGCTTGCTCGAAGCTGACCCAGAGAGAAGGAGGGTTTTCGTCGGCCATTCCGTTTGGCCAACCGAAATTCTGCGAGACAGCATCATACTGGCCTCCATGGTCGCAGTAATCGCATTCTACTCTTGGATTATCCCACCACCTCTGCACAGCGCTGCTGACCCATTCGCCCAAGCCGGATTCGTGTTCCCTGATTGGTATGTTCTATTCTCGTACGGATATCTGCGATGGGGAGAGTATTTGCCTCAATACATCATTCCTGCGGGCCCTATTGGAGAGTTCTTCGGGTCCCCAGTTATTGCATGGAATGCAGGCTGGTGGGGAGCGGCGTTGACTGGCATCCCTGTAGGTATTCTGGCCCTCCCTCCATTCATCATTGGAAGAAGGGAGAAGAGAGGTGTTGAAGACCCTTGGTTCGCTACTGCTGGTGCAATCTATCTTGCTCACGTCTGGTTTATCTCTGTGTTCTCAATCAATATCTTCCTAGAGTTGTACTCGAAGGATCTTACTAACTACTGCTGGTCTGATTCACACAGTTATCTGTTCTGTGGAAGAAAAGCTCCTTGGACGGCTGAGTTATTCAATGCAATACCTTGGATTTTGACTGGGATTTTCTTATTCGCTGTAATCTACTTCGCAGTCAGATGGTTCGCTCTCAAATCTATGGGTGCCCGAGTTAATCCTGGGATGGGCAGACGGATTGCCATCGGGTCTCTCGTAGCAACTGTGCTGATTTCTGTAGTGGCATGGCCCATTTATGATGGTGGATTTTGGGATTACGGAGGCTTGGGGGCTATGGATGAAATCGAGGACCTTGACGAATTGAGGGTGCAACCATCTGACACGCTGGTTCACGAAGGCAAGGGGAATGTCTGGGATGAATGGGAGCAAGAGTGTCTGCCATATGAAGAAACTACAGGACTTCCTCTCTGGGCTTCTATGTTCGAGATGGAGGCTCAAAAATTGGAAGCCCCAGATCCTTTGGCAGATGGATCTCAAGTTATCACAGAAACGATTGTGAATGGTTCTTCCACCATCACTACGACCACAACGACAATAATTTCAACGGAGCCGAATTATGAATGGAGCTTCTCCAGTATTCCAGATGGATCAAAGATTGATGATTCAGATTTAGAAGGATGGAATACCTCTTCTGTGTCTTTCATACCTGATGCTTATGGGACATACAACCTAACCGTTCAGGAAATTCATTGGGGACTTGTTCCAATGGCCTCATATCCCTCGATTTCTTACGTTACTCAGATTGTATCGACTCATAATATGACCGTCCAAGTTAGTCAGCCTTCCACTGATGATTGGTGTGTCATACCTGCTTATCATTGGTCTGATTGGGGCATCTACCAGCCTACAAGGAAGGTAATCCTAGACTTCGCTGGCGATAATGGGCACGCCGATATGGATACGGGTCGTAATGCAGGAGGGATGGACTTGACCTATGAGGGAAGGTCTGATGGTTCTGATATCGTTGTGTCCGAGAGCCGTTCCTTTGATGTAGAGAATCTGGGAGTTGCAAGTGTCCCCGCCGATATAGGTTGCACATTCAGGACGAGTGTCCGTAATGCTGGAACGCACTCAATAGAGGTGACACTGCATGATTCAGCCGGTAATCTGCTTTGGCGGAATGCAGAAGATTCCTGTGAGAGTACCACTATGTATCTCGATTCAGGTAGTTCCTACACAATCTCATTCACTGCCACCTCTGCTGGCGTAAATGATTCAGTTTCGATGATTGCAGGGTTCTCCGCTGTATCTTACCAGCCCCTGCTACTTGCAGATGATGGTACGGCCTTGGTAAGATCAGATTCCTCTCTTAGCCTAGACGAATTGTCAGCACTATCGCTGGACAACCCTACTTACAAGAAGAATCCAAAGAGCCTGGATGCTAAGCTAATCTACAGCCTATTCGTTCCTTGTCTAGGAGTGGGTGCAATTGTATTCATGGTCATGCGTAGTATGGCTAGAGGATATGAGTGGGAGATGAACAAGTGCTACGGCTGTGATTTGTGTGATGATGCATGTCCTGTCAGACTGTTCAACGCTGGTGATAAGCTCAACATTATCTACAATACATGGAACAACGAGGACGATGGAGTTCCACTGTACTCTTGTCTGACTTGTACAGCCTGTACGAACGCTTGCCCACAGTTGGTTGACTACGATTCCTATGTCGACATCAGAAGGAACCTGATTGTCGGAGGGCCACCGGCGACTGAGATTCCTCACACCCTACTACAGGCTGTTCTTGCTGCTGAGGCCGAGGAAGAGGCTGACGAGGCCTTTGTCTCGGTCGAGGATTATCCAATTGACTCCAATGTTGGGTACTACCCGGGCTGTGTTGACTACATCGACCAAGAGATGATTTTCAGCCACGTCAACGAGGGAGAGATGAACTTAGGTGAGACTACAACCGCTGCATTCACCATCTTTGATGAGATGGGTGACGATGTCACTTACTTGGGACGTGACTTCCTGAAGTGCTGCGGTCACGACCAGAAGTGGCAGGGCCTGTCCGAAGTCTTCGAGAAACTCAAGATTTACAATCAAAAGAAGTTGGGTGAGAGTGGCATAGACACGTTAGTTACCTCATGTGCAGAGTGCTTCAGGACGTTTGCTCTTGATTACGAACTCGAGGGAATGA
>CAYYAH010000109.1:0-3033 GCA_964470075.1 uncultured Candidatus Poseidoniales archaeon | reverse complement strand
ATGACCACTGACCCAAGGTCCAGGAGAGGAAGGATTTTGGATATGGGGTGCATGGCTTAAATTCTTGAGAATCAATAGTCCAGAAAGGACCATTTGATGAACACCATGCCTCTAGGCATTCTGTGCGTGCCCGTGTTCTAAGCGGATGGATTCTTGCCATCTTATTCATTCTAATGTCCGGAAAGTCTTTCGCAGAAAATGGTGAATTGACTACTGAGACATGGGGTTTCCTTCTATTAACTCCACTAGCTTTAGCTCTAGCACTTACTCCAAACATGCCTTGGGAGAGTGAAGAGATAGAAGGCCCGGATTGGGATGATGATGAAGAAAATGACTCTGTGACTCGAGCACCAGAACCGGAAGAATCGGGTTTCGATGTGCCAGTTCTGTGATTATGTCAATCTTAGTGTCTCCAAGTTAGCAGGTGCATATGTCTGAACTCTGAAGCGCTCCCTCAGACCTTGACGGAATGCATTACATGTCTGAGGATCACCATGGTGGCATATGATTTTACGAGGAGTTGGATTGAGCGCTGAGACGTAGTCAAACAATTGATTCCTGTCGGAATGTCCGCTGAACCCATCGATGGTAACGGTATTACAACGAACATCAATCATCAAAGTCTGGCCTCCATCTGAGAGTGGAACTTGGGGATGGCCCTGTTGGAGTCGTCTTCCAAGTGTGCCGGATGCCTGATAGCCTACAAAACACAGAGTGTTGCTAGGTTCTGGGGCCCAGTGCTTGAAGTATTCAACAATAGGGCCTCCTGTCATCATTCCACTGGTAGCCAACACGATGCAAGGACTCGGGTCGAGTAGAATGCTCTCACGTTGCTCCCTAGATTCAACTTGCTTGAACCAAGGAGAGTTGAATGGATTCTCTGAGCCGCCCTTCAGCATCTTTCCCCTGAGGTCACGATTGAGGAAATTTGGGTGGCTCGAGTGAATAGCGGTAGCTTCTGCAATCATTCCGTCTAGCCAAACAGTAACAGGCTTGATATTTCCTGATTTGAACAACTGATCTATGGCTATCATGACTTCTTGGGAGCGCCCAACGGCAAATACGGGACAGAAGATCTTGCTGCCTCTGCCAAGAGAGTCCTGTATCAGGTCCTGCAACTCCTGACTGGCTTGCTGCCTAGTAGGTTGAATGTCTTGAGGGCCACCGTAAGTGGATTCGATTACAAGAGTCTCGACTTTGGGGAACCTGACTGTAGCCGCATCAAATAGCCACGATTTTTCGTACTTAATGTCGCCCGAGAACAGCAGCTTATGTTCGCCTTTGCCCTCTCCTATCTGCATGTAGACACTGGAAGAACCCAAGATATGTCCGGCGTTCTCCATTGTCATCTTGATATCGGGAGAAATGTCGGTCTTGTCACTCCAGTTGACGTCTACAATGTGCTTGATGCACTCCTGAATATCGGCCTTAGAATAAGGTGGTTCATTGCCCTCAGCCTGTGCCACCTTGATGTAATCAATTTGTAGGAGCGTCATTAGATCCCTTGTAGGAGGGGTGCAATAGACTGGTCCCCTGTATCCGTACTTGAACAGAACAGGTAGCATACCTATGTGATCGATATGGGCGTGGGTGATGACAATAGCATCGAGATTGTCAAGTGGCATTAGTTCGGGAGCTGTGAAGAACGGTTCTACCTCGCTTCGGTTGGTTGTCGGCTTGGCTCCGCAGTCCACAAGAACCTTTGATTCGTTGGTTGTCACTAGATGCATTGCCCTACCAACTTCGCGATAGGAGCCGAGAGCGGTCACTCGAACCCACGGCTCTCCAGGTCTAGGGGTCCGGTAGATTCTAGTTCCAAATTTCCTCATTAGGGATTTTCTATCTTCGGCCATCTCCTTTCTATATCGCCTGATATCATGTTGTGTTCTACTCTCGATAGCTGGGGCCCTAACCACATCAATTAACCATCCAATCTCATCCCTTAGGGCCTTGATGTTCGAGCCCTTTGGCCCTACAGCAGTAGACGGATCATCGCACTCAAGAGTGACTTGGCAAATTGCTGGGTCCAACCAAGTCTTGCGAAGCTTCGCCTCGTCCGGGATGAATTTGAGTATTGCATCGTGAACTGCATCTTCTTCTGCTAGTAAGTCGGGGCGAGGGCGAATAACGATACGACGTTTGACTGCCTTTGCGATTTTCACAGTTAGATTGTCGCCTGAACCTCCGAAAGCAGAGGGTTGGTCAGTGATTATTGAGATTGATCCTGCTTCTAGATCGACTTCGTAGTCGATATCGCTGGGTACCAGCTTGGATATCTTCTTCTTCAATTCACTCAGTGTAAGTCGCATTCGTTCACATCCATGTTAAACTCACGGTAGCGCTGTCACCCGAAAGGGCGTAATGGCACTAGGCCGGGAGTTTAGATTGTAGACAACAGGTTGGTAACCTCGTCCTCAGACAACAGTTGGAAACCGTCGTCCGCGGTTATGATTGCTAGGTCCATACCATTTCCGCTAGCTGCGTCTCTTTGGGCAGAAGCTAGCAAAGCCTTGGCAGCAACCTTGAGTGACTCATCTTGAGACATGCCATCAGAGAACTGATCTTCAAGAACACCGTACATGTACGGACTACCGGAGCCTGTGGCGCAGTATGCATCAGGAATGGAACCTCCAGCCGAGTCAATACTGTAGACGCTAGATCCAGAATCGTCAACACCGACGATTAGTAGTTGAACATAGTGAGGTCGACCGACCAGTATGTTTGCGGTCAGTGTAGCCGCGCCCTTCACGGTCATCGGCTTGCCATGCTTGAGTTCGTAAAGTCTGAGTTCTGCTGCAAGAGTGCGAGAAAGAGATTGGGCGTGTCCAACGAGGCCTGCAGTCGTCAGAGCCACTGAATCTGAAATCTTGAACAACTTCTGAACGCTCTTGTTTGCGATGAAATGACCCATTGTGGCTCTGTGATCGGCGCCGACTACGACTCCTCCGTCGAAGGTAATTCCAATTGTGCTAGTTCCCGTCTTGACTACGTCGGCGCTTTCGTTCATGATTTCACCTTGCTGAAGTCCCAGCA
>CAYYAH010000108.1:0-3116 GCA_964470075.1 uncultured Candidatus Poseidoniales archaeon | reverse complement strand
TACGAGGACGATCATTGTGACGAGTGGGGATGCGGATGGTCGTGGTCATACTCTGAGGCCACATACGAACACAAGGCATTCACCTATTGGGCTCCAGAGCAACTACTCGCAGTACCACTGTCGACATACAGGTACATCTACGGACAAATCGAGATTGGCGACAATACCTACACATACTCGGGTTACGAGTTTGTTTCAACACTTGAGTTGATTAATGTCGATGCAGAGAATGGAACACTATCCACTCATGGAATGGTGAACCATTCTGAGTTCTACAACGATGACGGACTGTCTAGTTGGTGGAGCGGCTCGACCAGCATCCGCAGGTCGATTTTCATGGGCGACTTCATCTACGCCTTCTCCGCAGCCGGAGCCTCTGTTCACAGGACCGGTGACCTCACTTCCATGGTTGAGTTGGAGTTGCCAGGTTACGATGATCCTGAGGTCTACTACTATGAGACCGAGGAAGAAGTCGAGTCTGAAGATTCAGATGACTCAGACGGAGAGTCGGCAACCGTAGAAGGCTGATTAGTCGAACTGCAACGCCCTACCTACAGAGCCAGACGAAGCCACGGGTACTCCGCGTAGTGCCCCACCGACCTCTCTCTTGTGGACGATCTTTCCGTCGACAATAGTGTACATCGGCCAGCCGGTGAGATCCATTCCATCATATGGTGTCCAGCCCACTCTAGTCCAAGTGTCGGTATCTGTAATGGTCCGATGAGTCTCCAAGTCGACGAGAGTCAAGTCACCGTCGTATCCCTCAATCAGTGAACCCTTGTTCTTCATACCGTATACTCTGGATGGACCTTCACACATCCAGCGAACAACATCAGGGACGCTGCATTTTCCATTCATAGCGTGGGTGAGCATCAGAGGCAATGAGGTCTCCACTCCAGGCATGCCTGCAGGAGCCTTCGGATATCCGACAGCCTTGGCTTCCAAGGTATGCGGTGCATGGTCGGTCACGACACAATCAATGGTGCCGTCTTTGAGTCTCTCCCATAGCGTTTCCTTGTCCTCAGTATATCGAATTGGCGGATTCATCAGAACCCTCACGCCCAGTGCCTCGACATCGTCTTGGTCAAACGTCAAGTGTTGAGTGCATACCTCAGTTGTGATTAGATCTCCTTTGTTCTTGTACAACCAATCTGCTTCGGTCCCGCTAGTGAGATGCACGATGTGCAGTCGATGAGCATGGTCCTTCGCAAGAGCCGCTGCTCTCTTGGTCGCTAGGAAAGCACATTCCACATCTCTGCATTCTGCATGAGATGCGATATCTGTACGGTGACTGAACTCAGCTATGCGCTGCTGAAGACGGTTTTCATCCTCAGCATGGGTAGCAATAATGCCCCCAGTATTCGCGAAGATTTCCTCAAGGTGCTTCTGCTCATGGACTAGCAGATCGCCCGTACTACTCCCCATGAATACCTTGATTCCACAGACGCCATCCATTCCCTCCACGCTTTGCAAATCACTCACATTGTCCTTTGTAGCCCCAACGAAGAAACCGTGATGGGTCACCGCCTTCTGCCCCGCCAAGGCGATTTTTGCTTCTAGAGTAGCGCGATTGGTAGCGTTTGGAATGTTGTTGGGCATATCTAGGAATGCGGTGACACCGCCAGCAGCAGCGGCTCTACTGCCACTCTCGAGGTCTTCCTTCTCTGGTTGCCCAGGTTCTCGGAAGTGGACATGAGGGTCGATGGCACCAGGCAGTAGATGCAAACCCTCGCCATCGATGACTAACTCGTCTTCGCGAGTATCCAGTCCTCCACCGGGAGCTACTGAGGAAATCTTTCCCCCAATTACTCTGAGGTCACCTTCGACGATACTCCCGGCTACAATCATCGCCGAGTTACGAATCAACAGGTTGCCGTCCACGCCTTCGCCCGGATTAACCACGGAACGAGAAGTCCCATGACTGTTCTTGCTTGGCATCCTGCTAGGCTGCTAAGGTTCTGTTCATATATCCCACCGTAGACGCGGACGCACAGCGGGTTGGAGTAGCCAGGTTATCTCGTCGGGCTCATAACCCGGAGACCGGTGGTTCAAATCCACCACCCGCTACCAAACTAAAAGTGAAAATCGTTGTACTGCGGATAACATCACAACTCAAGCACTTTCAACCTTCGAATAGGGCCATTCGTTTGTTCATATACCTTCGAAGAAGAGATAGGGCCGACAGGTGAACGAGATGACCAAGAAGACAGCCAGTGAGAAAATCGAAGAAGAAGAGATTGTGATTGATGTTGATGAGCCCGAACTGACGGTAGAAGATTTACCAGGAGTAGGCCCAGCTACTGCGGAGAAACTACGTGAAGCAGGTTACGAAGAATTACTTGCCATAGCAGTGATGAGTCCATCTGAGCTTGCTGAGCAGGCAGAATTGGGTGAGGCAGTTTCAGCCAAGATCATCGCAGGCGCGAAGAAGATGGCAAACATCGGCGGTTTCATCAGCGGTTCGGCTCTACTCGACCGCCGCAGACTCGTTCAGAAACTCACATCCGGCTCATCTTCTCTTGATGAGCTCCTTGGAGGTGGCTTTGAGACTCAGGCCATAGTCGAAGTATTCGGTGAGTTCGGCAGCGGTAAGACTCAGATTGGCCACCAACTCGCTGTGAACTCAATCCTACCTTTCGATAAGGGAGGTTTCGATGGCGAAATTTTCTATATCGACACGGAAGACACGTTTAGACCAGAGAGAATCGCTCAGATGGCCGAGGCTGTAGGGATAGATCCCCAGGATGCCTTGGATAGGATTCATGTCGCGAGGGCCTACAATTCAGCCCATCAGATTCTTCTGGTTGACGAAATCAAGAGGATGTCCAAGAACATCGATGTCAAACTCATCATTGTTGACTCCCTAACGAGTCACTTCCGTGCAGAATATATCGGCAGAGGCATGCTTGCAGCGCGCCAGCAGAAGCTGAACAAGCACATGAAGGAACTCAAGCAACTCTCTGATGTCAACAACGCATTGGTTTTGGTAACGAATCAAGTCATGTCCAAGCCAGATGCCATGTGGGGTGATCCAACCAAGGCAATTGGTGGACACATCGTTGCCCACGCCAGCACATTCCGCTTGTATCTGAGGAAGTCGAAGGGGGGCCGTCGCA
>CAYYAH010000107.1:0-3152 GCA_964470075.1 uncultured Candidatus Poseidoniales archaeon | reverse complement strand
CTCCATGAACCCACCGTGCGCGGGTTTACCTGAACTTGGCATAGATGTCGTAGACTACGTCTCTAAGGGGATATGGAACCAGCCACATTGCCGCACCGAACGACCAAGGTAGTCCCATCCTAGATGCAATTCTCCAGACGGCTCCACTCTTTGCGTGCCATTGACCATCCTCAGTGATAATGAACACAGAGTCGACTCCCTGCATTTTGTCTGGTTTGTTTGAGAGTAACTCGGCTCCCTCTTCAGTGTCCTGTCCTAGTGTGCGGAGGTTGCCTGATTGAGCGTATCGATTGATGAAGGAAGCCCAGCGACTGCAAGTGCCACATGTATCGTCAAAAAGGACTACTGAGGGCATATTTACACCTATAGGAAGGCTATTCCCGGTTCTAGCGGGAAGGCAAATCTAGCCTTGCCAGCGACATCCTCACCTTCACCTGCAGGGTAAGCCCCGACAGATGAGACTCCTAGAGCGTGAGCTATGAATTCCGAATTCATGTTGATGACTGATGCTTCGTCAATTGCACTCATAATCAGTTGCTTCTCTCCCTGTGACCAAGTGTGAATTCGTCCTCGCTTCTTCTTGCTGCCCATGGTAAGCGCCATCCAAGTCTGCATCACCTCTCCACGCGTCTGCTCATCAGCGAATACATCCATCGACTTCAGATGGTTCATTCCCTCTGCCTTGAAGTCAAATCCTTCTGAATCTAGTCGGATTGATTCGCGGGCCAATTCCTCCTTCCATGTAGGTGAAGTCTGAATCACCACACGAGAAATCTCCGCCTCGGCGTGCCTTTCTGCTAGTTCACGCAATGCCCTACCGCTAGATATCAGCTCCTTGAGGTAGGCCTCACGGGCTAGAGTTTCGGCATCGTCTTCCGAGGATTCGGCTGACTCTTCAAGCGAGTGGGTGGCCAGCATTCCCTCGCCGCCTACTGAATGCCAGAACTCTTCGGCGATGTGTGGAGTAGCGGGGGCGAGCATTGGTATCCAGCCCAATAGGAACTGCCTTGCAGTATCTCGGTTATTTCCTCCACGCCTGATGTACCAAGCCCAGTCTGACAGCATCTCGTAGTGGCTAATCATCACACCCTCACGGATGCTGACGTTAGACATCGAGTCTCTCCAAGCAGCCTGATTGGCTCTCAGTCTTGCAAGCAGCCAATCATCAAGTGGACCGGGTGTTTCTCCGAGAGCCATGGCTGACTCCATCGCATCGATAACCGAGTGCAATTGACGGTGGTTGGCCTCGAGGGCACTGTCCGACCAATCCATTCCGGCTTCTGGGTTGGCTCCGAATAGTATGAACAGCCGTACCGTGTCAGCTCCATACCTGTTTACCATCTCTCCAGGGCTGACTGTATTGCCGAGTGACTTGCCCATCTTGACTGAGCGGGTACCGAGATTCTCTCCGCAAGTTGGACAGTCGCCATTGAACAAATCGACATGGAACTCAGCGTTGCACTCGGAGCAGAATGGGGCGGGTGCGTTGAGCATCCCCTGACAGACCAAAGTGCCGAATGGCTCACCAACAGTATTCATCCCGGCATCTCGGGTGACTTTGGTGAAGAAGCGGGCGTAGAGTAGATGCATTACTGCATGCTCGATTCCTCCGATGTAGAGGTCAACGCCTCCATCCATCCAGTAATCTACTGCCTCGCGATCGAATGGGGCTGAGTCATTGTTGGCGTCACAGAATCGCATGAAGTACCAAGATGAATCGTAGAAAGTGTCCATCGTATCCGTCTCACGCTTGCCTGCCCCTCCACAGGAGGGGCAGATTGTGTTGACGAAATCATCATGAGAAGACAGAGGATTGCCGCTCTGGTCCTCACTGAAGGTGACATCAAGTGGTAACTCTACAGGCAAATCAGAGGAGGGTACGGGAACGATTCCGCAGTCCTCACAGTGAATCATAGGAATCGGTGTGCCCCAGAATCTCTGACGGCTCAGCAACCAATCTTTCAGCCTGTACTCGACTGTACCGTGGCCGGCTCCTACAGACTCAAGTGCGGCGATGACTGCATCCTTTGCGTCCTGTCCGGCTAATCCGTCGAACTCCTCAGATCCTGAGTTAACCATGGGGCCGTAGCCCTCGAAAGCAGCGGTCAGAGAAGAGTTCGGGTCGTCGCCATCCTTCTCTACGAGCACTCTGCGGATTTCTATGCCGTATCTCTCTGCAAAGTCATAGTCGCGCTGATCATGACCAGGTACGGCCATCACAGCTCCGGTCCCGTAGGATGCGACCACGAAGTTGCCGGCGTAGATCGGTACTTCCTCACCATTCAGCGGATTGATTGCATGGCGACCCAAGAAAACCCCTTTCTTCTCCTTCAGCATGTTGATTCGTTCAAACTCGGACATACGTGCGCACTCGTCACGAAGTTCGCGCCAGTCTGCCTCCCACTCGGTGCCTACGCACAGTTCCTCGCATAGCGGGTGCTCGGGCGAGAGGGTGACGAAGGTAACACCAAAGATGGTGTCAGGGCGTGTAGTGAAAGCTCCAATTACAGCGTCTGAATGTGCTACCGGGAAGCCGATATGTGCCCCGTAAGAGCGGCCAATCCAGTTTCGCTGCATCGCCTTGACGTTCTCTGGGAAGGCGATGTTCTCAATCTCGTCGAGTAGTTCGTCTGAGTACTCAGTCATTCGCAGGAACCATTGTGCCATGTCGCGCTGGACTACCTCAAGACCACATCGCCAGCAGCGGTTGTTTTTGACTTGTTCATTGGCTAGCACCGTGTCACAGTCCACGCACCAATTTACTGGTGCCATCCTACGCTCGACCAGTCCTCGCTCGTTGAGCATCAGGAACATTTCCTGATTCCAGTGATAGTAATCCACGTCAGAGGTGGCTAGAAAGCGTCTCCAATCGTACGAGTATCCCATCCGCTCTTGATCGGCTCGGATGCTGGCTATGTTGTGATGAGTAACTGTATGAGGGTGTCCTCCTTCCTTCTTGGCTGCATTCTCGGCAGGCATGCCAAAGGAGTCGTATCCCATCGGATAGAGGACATTCTTGCCCATCAAGCGATGGAAGCGAGCCATAGCATCGCCAATCGAATAGTTGCGAACGTGTCCCATGTGCATATTGCCAGACGGATAAGGGAACATCTCGAGGCAGTAGAACTTCGGCTTGCTGTGGTCAATCTCGA
>CAYYAH010000106.1:0-3225 GCA_964470075.1 uncultured Candidatus Poseidoniales archaeon | reverse complement strand
GCCGATACCAGAACATTCTTGCCGCTTTCTAGGTCGGGTAGAATTTCCTCTGAAAAGTAAGGTATCGTTCTCTCAGCAGTCATCTCAAGACTCTCTCCTTCGGGAGGAGGTACATCGAACGAGCGGCGCCAGATGTGCACCTGCTCAGCCCCGTACTTCTCTGCTGTCTCGGCTTTGTTTAGGCCCTGTAGAGAACCATAGTGCCTCTCATTCAACCTCCAGTCGTAACGCGTAGGAACATCATCGCCAGATGTCTCGTTGTGCCGCATGACGATTTCTGCAGTCCTCTGAGCTCTGATGAGATCACTAGTATGAACGACATCTATGCGAATGCCAGATAATTGACGACCTGCTTCTTGTGCCTCCATCACTCCCTTTTCGGAGAGTTCTACATCTGTCCAACCGGTGAATCGATTGGATGCGTTCCAAACCGATTGGCCGTGTCGAATCAGAATCAGGCGAGCCATTACAAGACCTACATCTGTGCTCTGCGCCTAGGCTCGTGGAACGTGAGCCCACACTCTTCTCCACTAGAGCGAGCCATTAGGATGATGTCCTCAGTAAACTCTCTCTGAACTCTACCCGAAGAAGGACAGTAGAAGTTGCATGATACTGTGACCTTGGATGGCAGTACCTGAGTTACCTTGACCCATGAATCCTCTTGCTTGGTAGCCCTCGAGTCTGCTAGGACCTTCTCACACAGGGTGTCACAGAATCCCTTCACAGCATCCATATCATTTCCTTCCTCGAACTCGAAAGTTGGGCGGATACGCCTGAATCTGCGCTTACTGTAGTTCTCTACTGGAGAGTTGGTGATGTTGGAGTTAGGGATAGTAACAATTGTGTCGTTACCAGTTCTGAGCATGGTTGTTCGGAGTCCGATGTTGACGACTTCACCCTCGATATCCTCGACAATAATCCAGTCGCCGACATTGAAGGGCTGGTCGATGATGATTGATATAGCACCAAACACGTTTGCCACCGAGTCTCTGGCTGCTAGAGCCAGTGCAAGACCGGTAATACCCAAACCGGCAATCAGACCGTTCAGGTTGACACCGAATAGTCCAGCTATCACGAAGAAACCGACAATCACTACTGCGAGCCTACCTATTGACTCAGCCACGCTAGCAAGAGATCGACGAGCAGCCATATCGTCACCTTCGACTACAATGAAAGCGTCTAGGTAGTCGACCAATCTGTATGCAGCAAACAACATCAGAATTATGAAACCTGCACGGGAGTAATTCATTACATCCGACATCAAATCTGCATCCCATATTGGCTCAGTGTTTACGAACAGCCAATCGAGTGACTGCCAAAGGATAAGCAACCCTACCATCCATGCTAGTGACTTAGGGGCAAACAGGTCCTTTCCGTCTATTCTTTCTGTCTTTGAGAACAGATCCATTAGCCAAGGAAACAGAATCCTGCGAGAGAATATCCCAATTCCAATACTAAACAGAATTACGAGTGCCAGAACAGTCGCTGTTCCTTGGGAAAATGCACCTAATTCGGCCTCTCCGCCCATGTCAATTCCTAGTACGCTCATGCTCCGTCCGAGTACGCCCCCCTCAAAAAGGCAACCCCGGTCCATAGGACCGGTCTGCGAGGGATTGAATACCGTACATACTCTCGCCGCGCCGTTAGCATGCCGAAGGAAGACACAATCGGACCGAAGGAGAAGCGAATTCCTCTAACTGCAATGTTGCTTCCTCTGATGCTATCTCTACTCGCTCCAGCGACTCTGATTGCCCCAGTAGGAGCTCAGGATGCAGATTCTGGTTACGCTCCCGAAGACATCTGGTCTGACGAGTACGCATTCCAAATCTTCCCGTGGGGGCCGCATGGAGACATCGACAAACTCCAATTCCGTGAGTACTATGACTACTTCTCAATGAAGGAAAGGATGCAGACCTTAGCTGCATACTATCCTGACTTCTTGCAGTACCACGAGGGGCTGCTTGGTGGAGTAAACGCTCGAGGAGATGAGATGACCGCTGACGATTATGAGGGCTGGTACTATAATCATCCAAGCCCTTGGATGAAAATTACCGGGAATGTCAATGGTGGCGAGTACAATCCATTCAACGATGATGATGGCAATTATGCCGATCGTCCCGATGTGATGCTGGTAGGAAACCACCACGCTCGAGAGTGGATGTCGTTCGAGGTTCCGATGTTTTTCCTCGAGACCGTGGCTTATTACTACGGCAAGGCCGGAATCGACAACGATGGCGACGGTCTGATTGATGAGGATGGCTGGGACGGAATCGACAACGATGGCGACTGCGCTCTGCTTAATGCAACCAATCAGGACAGTAACGGCGACGGCGTACCTTGTGGCCCGGGCGATCTCGGGGTCGATGAGGACTTCTCAGAGCAGTTCATCACAGACCTAATCAACACTCGAGAAATCTACCTGATTCCAATGTTGAATACCGATGGAGTGAGGTACGACATGGAGGAGTACTGCGGACCTACTGCTTGGGAGAACTGCTACCGCAGCGGATGGAGAAAGAATCTCAGAGATAATACAGTTACAGGAGTCACTCCACTCCCTGATGTCGATGAAGAGGTTGACGAGGGTTGCGACGGAGTCGACCTCAATCGCAACTATCAGTTTGAGTGGGGCGCACCTTTGGGAGCTACAGGCCCCCTATTCCCTGGGATGTGCTATGCAGACGGCGCGAATAACGACGTCTACAACGGACCAGTCAACTATGAGGACAACGATGGAGACGGACTGGTCAACGAAGATCATGTTGACGGAAAGGATGACGATGCTGATGGACAGATCGATGAAGATTGGATGGGTGGCAATAGCGAGCCTGAGACCAAGTTCATTCAAGACATGACCGAGATGAACGACGATGACGGTGATGGCGCTTCTGACTTCAAGGTCACACTGACCTGGCACTCTTTCTCAGAATTGGTCCTATGGCCTTGGGGGCACTGCACGAACTGCTACACTCCCGATGACGAGTACCTAGTTTACCATGGCAATGTCATGGGAACTATGACCAATTACGCTCCGATGCAGTCTTCTGAGTTATATCCAACCACTGGGGACTTCTGTGATTGGCACTATGGAGTACACAACTCCTACTGCTACACAATCGAGATTGGAAATGCATTCCATGAATATCCGGAGGATATTGCCCACATCGCGGTCAGAAATGTGGGAGTTCCATTCTACATGGTTGAGATTGCCGACGATCCGAGATA
>CAYYAH010000105.1:0-3237 GCA_964470075.1 uncultured Candidatus Poseidoniales archaeon | reverse complement strand
CCTCAGTATCGATAATCGGCCAATTCTCGATTGGCTGGGCTAGCCATCCTGAATAGGAATGGGTTCTGCCAGGAGGAGGGGCAGTGCCACTTGCTGCGGCATCCAATGCATCGAGAAGATCTAGGATTGAGTTTGCTGTTTCAGTAAGTTCATCGTTCTGGCTTCTACCTTTGAGTCGGCGATGTAACTTGGAAAGTAACTCTGGATTGCAACCGGGGTGCAGATAGTCATCCAATCCGGGGGCCTCGCAAGATTCACCAATCGGCCTTAGGATTGCAGCGCACCATGGAATTGGATTCGATAGGATCCAACTTGTAGTTTCTTCATCTTCTAACATTGTCGATAATATTGGAGATGAGATTGGTCCCCACCATCCAGGAGGTAGTCTCAGTATACTCCTTAATTCATTGCTGTTGAGTTTTGAATTGTCATTTAGCCCCTTGGCGAGACTGGACCAAATCCTCAGGTCGTGTCCCTCGGAACACTGGGCCCCTACAGACTGAATTCCCTCAACGATTGGTCTGAGTTCTCCTTGGCCTTTCGCTGATGAGAAGAGCCAAGCTACTCCCTCAAGCGCTGTCATGGATTCAATCGGAGGTTGACACAACCAAGCCTCCAGAGCCCAACTAATCAAATCGGAATGAAGATTCTCTGATAGCCAAGGTGCACTGGATAGTAATTGAGCTGCGACCCATGAGTCTCCTCTGCTAGCATTCTTCGGGTCAGAAGCCGGGCGCATCCTGAGAGCCTTCTCAGGATTTGAGCGTAGAATTTGTTCCATTTTATCGGAGAACTTTCGCAATACCGAATCAGGAGCCTCGTCTGCAATCTCAGATAATCTCTCAAGGGGTAAGTCATCCAAGTCCAACAAAACCAACCAATCTGAGTCCAATCGACCTCTGAGTCTTTGCCAACGAGGCCATCGTGTCATCGGAGGCGAGGCAATCCATGCGGCAAGCGGATACCTTGCCTCCATCTGATTGGCCCATTCTTCGTTCCCGCCTGGATATTGAGAGACTGCAGACATGATGACAGATTCCTCATCCTCGGAGAAGGTCAGTAACTCTGCAGCAACTCCGAGAGAATCTAGTGATTTTGAGTGGAAATCGTCCGAAACTGTGGTCGGTTGAGATTGGATTGGATCTAGCAGCCTGATAGACAGAGTACTTTCGGATTCTGTTGTGAGTGTGAGCCAGGGGAGCGGTCTGATTGGATCATTCTCCAGTCTGTCGAAACCCGAGAAAACTGGCCAATCAGAATCCAGTAGGACCAGTCTGAGATTAGGATGAGATGCTACGGCTGAAACCAAATCCTCGGGAGATTGTGAGTCGATTTCAAGCGTGAGAGGGAGGACATTGTAGTCTGAAAGAGCCCACTTAATCAAAGCCTGAGCTGCTGCTGTTCCAAGGCCTCTGGTATCTAGTTGTCTAAGTGAGTCTGTTTCTTCTACAAATTGTGCATTGGCCCAGTCTGCTCTGAATCTTCTCCAAGTAGAGTCGTCAGTGCTTCCTCTTCCCTTACTGACTCGCTTTACCAGAGAGAGTAGTCGGCGTTCTCTCTCGGCATCATCAAGTCTAGGATGAGCGCGTTCAATCCAATGGGCCAAAGCGCCCAGGGGATATTTCTCACCTACAATATCAAGACCGCCTAAATCTGCAATTACCAAGGAGTTCAATCGTGCCGTCCGGAGAATCATCGTCCTAGGAAGTCGATCAGATAGAACAGCTGCTATCGGCATCCTAGGCCTAACCTCAGGGGATTTGGGGTGACAGGCTCCAAGCACCCATTCACCTCGGTGATAATTTCTCTCCGGAAGCGGAGGCGGAGGCAGAAAAGAAGGTTCAGTGAACCAATGTCCCGAAGCAATTGCTATTGGTCTTTCAGAGTCCAATAAACGGGCACGAATTATTCCTATGACATTCGGCTGAGTAGAGTATGCACCGATATTCTCGGGATCAGTGGGTTCAGGGATGTTGATTGCTGGTTCCATAGTGCTGAGATTAAACCACCTTGGATCTCTCTCTCTGAATGCCGCCCAAGTCCAAGGGACCCCTTCTCTTCCTGTGGAGGAAGAAGACGCCCAAGTCTCGGTTGGAGGCCGAGTAGGAATTGGAATGATTGGAGATTGAATCGGCTGCAAAACCCCGAGTAGGAGATTTGGTCCGTCACGTGATAAAAGACAGCACATTCCCGAATCGGCAGGAATTGGACTTGCTTCGATTGCTCTGGATAGTTCGTCAGAGCGAATTGCCTCCCATCCTGATTGAGTGAGGTGCATGCTAGCACCACGGCTTCCCTCGGATTGGTCGCTAGAGACCAGTCCATCGTTTCTCAGCCTCTTCAACTCTGCAGAAGCGTGAGGAACTCTCAGACCAACATCGTTAGCTAACTCACTCACAGTAGCACCTCCTTCTGTCAATCGACCCAGCAACCTTCGGCGGTGTTTGCTGCGGATTCTGATTGGATCTGTACCTATGCCTCGATTTCGAGGCTGTGTGGATTCCTCAGGCATGACTTTCGTCCTCCTTGTATAACGAGTTTGGTCTGTTGTATTTAATTTTATATTTTTGTTACAATTAGTTACATCTTTCCAATGGAAAAATTATCAGTTCCAATTCCGCACTTGGTTCAAACATGGAAATAGGGTTGTTTTCTGCAACTTCATGTAACAAAATTACATTATTTCGTGCAGAAGCGTTATATCAGCGCCCGCCATCCTAAGCGCATCGGGCCTCTTCGGGGTCTGATCCAAGACGGAGGGAGAATATTGCACAGGGATGAATTGAGACAAATCATCCGCAAGTATCTAGCTGACAAGCCGCGAAATACTGCTGAGATCTCAGCCTGGCTGAATTCTCAGAACAATCCTTCGAACAGCTCGGAAATCACGGCCGTTATGGAATCCGATGCAACCTTAGTTCGCATCGGGACCGTTTACAAGAGCGGGATGGCCGGGAATTCGCCACCCTTGTCGGAATGGGCTACCGAGGAATGGGTAAGGCACCACGAACGAAATAGTCCCAATGAAAGGAGAGAGTGAAATGAGAACTACCAGACTAAGACAGAAAATCAAAAAGTTCCTCGATGATAGAGGAGAAGCGAACACCACCGAGATACTAGAGCATGTTAATTCCACTATGCGTCACGGAACTACTCCTCAACAGTTAGGAAATGTTCTATCTAAGGACAAGGACATCATGAAGGTCTCAACCACCAAGCGAGGTGGTGCTCTATCCG
>CAYYAH010000104.1:0-3396 GCA_964470075.1 uncultured Candidatus Poseidoniales archaeon | reverse complement strand
GCATTCAAGTCAATCAATCAGGAGCCAATTGCTCACATCACGATTGATAGAGGAACTCCGAGCATCGAGATGGGAGAAGCTGTTCCCTTCGATGCTCGCACCGAGGCAATCTCACCAATGTTGTTCGATGAATCAACCCGCATCGCTCAGTTTGTCGCCGACGGACATCTCCAGCCCGACATGGTTCAGGCCGCAATTGATGCCGAGTATGATGCTCTGATGTTCCACGGCACAGGCTTAGGTCACCTGCCAATCGCTGATCCTCAAGAAGACAGTCCTGAGAACACCCGCCTGCGTATCATGCTCGCAGATCACTGCGCTGCTGGAGGAGTGGTTGTTGTTGTCACTCAGACTATTCACGGACCCGTACACATGGATGTTTACGACAAGGGCCGCGACCAACAGGAAATGGGAATCATCGGTCACGGCTCACTTTGCCCACCTTCTTCTGCTCTGGTCAAGTTGCATCATCTGCTGTCTTTGGATGAGGGCAGGGATGCTGTGGCTGAGGGCTGGGACAGTGATCTTGTCGGCGAGAATCCGCCAGATTCATTCTCCTAATCTCTAGGTGAGAGCATGGCAACAACCGGAGACGTGTTCACCTTCCCTCGTACCGGGGCAACCCTGCGCAACAGGACAGTACTAGCTGCAATGACCAACAAGCAGAGCAATCCAGACGGAACATTGTCTGATGCCGAGATTAACTGGCTACTTCGTCGGGCCGAGGGAGGCTTCGGCATCGTCACCACCGCTGCATCGCATGTTACCCCCGGTGGACAAGGTTGGGTTGGCGAGATGGGAGTTTGGGGCGACCATCAGATGCCCGGGCTAACAAGGCTCGCAGAGGGTATCCGAGAGAGGGGAGCTCTGAGCCTTGTACAAATCTTCCACGGAGGCATGCGCGCACCTGAGGAGTTGACTGGTGAACAACCCGTATCAGCTAGTGAGAATCCGTGCACTGAGGCTAATTGTGGACACTCAAGGGAACTTTCAGACGTAGAGATCGAGGGGCTGATTACAGCCTTCGGAGACGCTGCAGTCAGATGTTCTGACGCGGGCTTTGACGGGGTAGAATTGCATGGTGCCCACGGCTATCTAATCTGCCAATTCCTAGGTGACGGAACCAATCATAGAGATGACAAGTGGGGCGGCAACATAGAGTCGAGGTCCCGCTTCCTGCTGAGGATAATCGAGGAAGTAAAATCTAGGGTCCCGGATGATTTCCTAGTTGGCGTCAGAATCTCTCCTGAGTATCGCAAGATAGGAGTCAGAATCGAGGACAGTCTGACGCTTTCTGAGATGCTGGTTGAATCGGGTATCGACTTCCTACATATCTCATGCTGGGACTGCTTCATCCCTTCCTCGGACCACCCTGACGACCCACGCATGATTACCGAGTGGTTCACCGCTCCTCTTTCGGGAAGAATCCCAATCGTCTCCACCGGTGCAATCTGGGATGGCTCAGAGGCGCAAGCCGTTATGGATCAGGGCGCAGATCTCATTGGAGTTGCAAGGGCCGGCATTGGGCACGCTGACTGGGCAACTCATTCGAGCAACCCCGACTATCGTCCCGCCAGACCCCCCTTCACCCCCGAACACCTTGCTGAACAGGCTCTCAGTAAACCATTCATCGAGTACATGAGGAACTGGAAAGGATTCGTCGAGTAGACGTCTTGCTGATGAACCGACTTGCGCTTGGATTGTTCATGGCGGGCTTACCGGGTGACGAACTCGATGCCATGCGAGATGCTGCACAAAGTCCTGGCGACCGCGCCAGCCTGCGCGACATGAGGCATGAAGGCAGGCGCTCCGCTCGCGAACGCATCAACGACCTACTTGATGCGGATTCCTTCGTTGAGGTTGACGCCTTTGTGCAGCACCGAGGGACCGAGCACAATATGCACCTACACCGTCCTCTTGGAGACGGAGTTGTTGCTGGCCACGGAATGCTGGATGGCAGAAGGGTAGTATGCTTCGCACAGGACTACTCTGTCTTCTCTGGTACAATCGGAGAAATGCATGCCAAGAAGATCTGTAAGGTAGCTGAGTTCGCCGAGAAGTCACAGTTGCCGCTGATTTGCATTTGGGACGGAGACGGCCAGCGTGTAGAGGAGGGAGTCACCTCGCTGGGCGCTACAGGCAACCTGCTCGATGTGATGGTTGCCTGTTCAGGACGCATTCCAATCATCTCTGTAATTCTAGGTACAGTTTCTGGTGTCAGTGCTCTGGCTGCAGGACTCTCAGACTTCGTGATTTTGGGTGCTGAGCATGGTCAGATGTTCATGCGCAGCCCGTACATGATTCCCGAGATTGTATCCGGCGAAATTGATGAGGAGAGCTTGGGAGGAGCCGAGCAGCACGCCAGTCGCAGTGGAATTGCCTGTCTGGTTGCCGATGATGAATCGGATGCGATAGATATCGCAGCAGAGATTCTCTCCTTCCTGCCCGATCACACCCTAGCAGAGCCCGACATAGTGACAGGAGATGATGGCTGGGACAGATCCTGTGAGGCCCTTGACGACATAGTTCCAGACGACTCCAATCGGCCCTACGATATGCGCAAGGTGATTGAAGAAGTCGTCGACGAGGGACGCTTCGTCGAGTTGTTCCGAGACTATGCCGAAAATATCCTCATCGGATTCGCACGTCTCGATGGCCATTCAGTGGGAATTGTAGCCAACCAACCAACTGTTCTCGCTGGCTGTCTAGACATCGATGCTTCAGTCAAGGCGGCTCGATTCATCCGCACTTGCGACTCATTCAACGTACCAGTCGTCACCTTCGTTGACGTCCCCGGATTCCTGCCCGGAACAGTGCAGGAATGGGGCGGCATAATCCGACACGGCGCCAAGTTGCTGTACGCATACGCTGAGGCGACCGTCCCGAAGTTGGCTGTAGTCACTCGCAAGGCGTATGGGGGCGCCTACCTAGCGATGAGTTGCAAGCATCTAGGATCAGACTACAACGTGGCATGGCCTAGTGGCGAGTTGGCTGTGATGGGGGCCGATGGGGCTGTTAGTATCATCCACCGAAAGGAACTCTCAGAGGCTGATGATCCAGATTCGACCCACAAAGAATTGTCTGATGAATATCAGAGGAAGTTTGGCGACCCCTATGTGGCAGCGAGGAACGGCTGGCTTGACGATGTTATCGAACCGTCAGAAACGCGCAACAAACTCGTCCAAGCCCTGCGCCCCCTCAAAACCAAGCGTGAATGGGTACCGCCCAAGAAGCACGGTAACATCCCTCTCTGAAAGAGGGATGCAGGGCAAAGCCTCAAGCCAAATGTTCTCTCCGTTTGGGTATGAGCAACAGGAATCTGTCTGCAATCATCTGCCTACTAATGCTGACCTCGATGGCACCAACCGCCGCTGCCATGGGGCCTTCGGACTCTGT
>CAYYAH010000103.1:0-3434 GCA_964470075.1 uncultured Candidatus Poseidoniales archaeon | reverse complement strand
GAGAGTCCGTCATGATGGACCGAACTACACTACACGAGCGCGGTTCACAGCCACCACCCTCTGACTTATGAAAACAATGGATAGGAAGCCGTTTTTCTACAATCGTTCACTTTCACTTTCAGCATTCGGGACTATTCCCTCGCTTCATATGCAGAAGTCACCACATAGGGCCATGAACGGAACACCGAACACAGAAGCAGCACTTCTCTACAGGAAGCGCCCAGAGCCATGCAGGGTAGTATCACTATCTACTTTGCAAAGAACGAACACAAATGTCAGACCTCATTCGAGGCCCGAGTTGGTCAGTAATACAGGAGTGGTCTCAACCACTAATTCATGGATGCCGATGTCACCACCGGTCGCGCCAGTGAATGTATCTCCTTCCAGTTGGAAGGGGCTACAGAATCGGGTTCGATCCAGTCGTGCAACAGTTACGGTGGTGGTCTGATGTCTAGGACAAGGAGGTTGCGTGAAGAGGTTAGATCATATCTCGAAGAGAATGATACAGCAAACACTGTCGAGATATTCGATCACTTGAATGATAGGTTTCGCTGGGGTGCGACAATGAATCAGGTTGGCAACATCTTAGCTAAGGACTCCAGATTCTCCAAAATAGGTCACGTCCGAGGGCGTTTCAGAGGTAGCACCTACACCGTCTGCGTCTGGGGGCTGGCCCAGCAAGTCACACAAGCCGCAGCCTAGTCGGGGAAGGAATCAAGTCCGGACGGCTCCGAGTGGAGCCGTGGGCAACAGCACCTTAGGGCCGTGGTTTACCCTGTTCAGGGCAGGAAATTCTACCTTCGGGATATTCGGAGTCTTTCTAGGTGCCATGATGGCATTAGGTGGTTTCCCCAGTGGAGATTTAGCCACAATCACCGTTCTGCAAGCTACATCTGTCTGGGCTTTCATGTGCTCATGGAACGCACTCAATGACTATCTAGATTTGGAGATTGACAAGGTGAACAGACCCGAAAGACCTCTGCCTTCAGGCGACATCTCAGTAGAAGCTGCTAGGAAAGTCATTGCAGCGATGATGGCAATCTCAATTCTCTCTATACTTGGTTCGATGAGTGTCGCAATTGAATTCTCGGGTGGCTTGGAAGACTGGTATCCAGCCTTGTTTATTTGGATAACCGCCCTGTTTCTCCTTGTCAATTATGAGTCATCAGGAGGTTACAGCCTGCGTCTCAAAGACAGAGGTTTGCCCGGAAATATAGCAATCAGTCTGTCAGTTGGTATGGTGGTTCTGTTCGGTGCAGCAGGTGTGTTTGAGCCATTCAGCGAGCGGGCATGGGCGATGTTCTTTGTGGGGGTACTCTACAACTTAGCCCGTGAGATCGTCAAGGACATAGAAGACATGGAAGGGGACGAAGGCAGGAACACGTACGTCATGAGAGTGGGGCCGCAGAGGGCCAGAACAGTTGCTTGGGCCCTGCTGATTCTCACTTTACTGTCAATTCTACTCCCATTCGGAATAGGAATATTCCCAGAACTTCATCTGATTGTTGTGATTCCTTCCGTAGTTCTTCTGTTAATGGTCAAGCCCAAGTTGATGACTGGAGAAGACAGAGCTGCTCAGATGCTAATCAAGAGGTCGATGTATCTTGCACTAGCAGCTTTCCTAACAAGTTCGCTAATGACCTAATCAGGCTAATTCACGGAAAGTGTGCCAAGCATCTTCGTTGCATAGAAGAGTGAGTAGAGACATTTGGGCCCACATGCGGTTCTCAGCTTGATCGAGAACGACACTGTTCTTTGAGTCGATGACACCATCAGTTACTTCTTCGCCCCTATGAGCAGGAAGGCAGTGCATGAACAAGTAGTCGGAATCAGCATGAGCAACTAGATCCTCATTCACTTGAAATCCATCAAAGGCCTCAAACTTACCTTCCATTTGCTCTTCTCCCATTGAAACGAAAATATCGGTGTAGATGACGCCAGCACCGGTCACCGCCTCAACAGGATCGTTGAATCCTGAGATGCCTGAACCAGTCCTAGATGCAATCTCATTTGCTCTCTGGACGACTTCTTTATTGGGTTCGAAACCTGACGGAGTGGCGTATTTTACATCCATTCCTAGGCAGACTGCTGCAAGCAATAAGTCATGGAACACGTTGTTCCCATCTCCTACCCAAGCAATATGGCCATTGACAGAGTCTCGATGCTCGACAATAGTCATCAAGTCAGCAGCAGCCTGGCAAGGATGGTGTAGATCGGAAAGAGCGTTGATTACTGGAACAGTTGCGTGCTTAGCCAACTCTTCTGCGTGAGCATGCTCAAAGCACCGATAGGTGATTCCATCCAAGAATCTGGAGAGTACCGCTGCAGTATCGGCTATCGACTCACTCTTGCCCAACTGAATGTCATTGGAGAGCAATGTAAGTGGCTGTCCGCCAAGTCGGCTGACTCCGACTTCAAAAGACACTCTGGTTCTAGTTGAAGGCTTCTCGTAGATCGATCCTATTGACATCCCGTCAAGTGGTTTGAAGTCTCGAGAGAATTCTCCACCGTGCTTGAAAGCTATTGCCCAGTCGATGATGTCCTGTAGCTCATCGCCTAGATCATCTATTGCCATCAGATTTCTCTTGTCATCCTCGCTCATGCTCTATATCTCCTGCGAATCCATCTCTCGAATCTGCCATGCCTCCAAAAATCGTCTGTGCGAAGGAAAGCACATCGGCTAACCCATCTTCGTGCTCGCTGGACAGGGGGACCAATCCTGGCTGAATGGATGCGTGCTGCATCATTCTCAACTGTCCGATAGCAAACTCTGCTCTCTGACTCCCCGAGTGAGGATCCAGAGCCTGTTGAGCCGATTCCTCGTAAAGCGCCGCTTCGAGGATATCGAGATTATCTCCCCATTCCAATATTCTCTCCAGAACCTCCGGCTCCAGAAGATCCGACTTAGAGAGGAAGTTAGCGGTTGGCAAACCGAGTCTGAAGTGAACAATCGAAGATAGGAGCATCTGCGAGACGAACCCACTAGGTGTTTGCGACAGCATGGGGTCGAAGAGGAAAATCAGACAGGCTCTACCCTGGCCGATTACATCGACAAGATGACTAGAGGCCTCTCTGAAGGCGAACAACTCTACCTGTCCGGGAGTATCTACAACTAGCATATCGCACGACAGACCCTCAATCACATCGAACACATCATCAGCCTGAGAAGCTACAAGATCGGCAGCCAGAATCTGGGCA
The DNA here is from genome assembly GCA_964470075.1 of uncultured Candidatus Poseidoniales archaeon. Classification (GTDB taxonomy): domain Archaea; phylum Thermoplasmatota; class Poseidoniia; order Poseidoniales; family Thalassarchaeaceae; genus Thalassarchaeum. Next base: position 236 of record CAYYAH010000103.1, on the reverse strand, counting down.
CCGTTGGGGCCTAGATCATATTCATCCATTACATCTGAGAGTGAAACCAGCTCTCTCACATCGAACTCTGGATCGTAGTGAACTCTCTCGGCCCCTGGATCCAGATTAATTGCAAGAACATCGACTTCGAGAAACCGTGACCAGCGCTGAAACGCTGTGACTAGGGAACTCTTGCCAGCGCCCGCAGTCCCTACTACGAACAACACCGGGGGCGTAGTCCCATCTTGGCTACTCAC
>CAYYAH010000102.1:1571-3461 GCA_964470075.1 uncultured Candidatus Poseidoniales archaeon | reverse complement strand
GCTCCGAATGCGGTATGCCACCAATCATTGGAATTCATCGTGCCTTGTCCTCCCATCAGAATCTTCTCGAAATCTCTTGCCGGACCAGTAACACCTAGGCCGACCCAAGGCTCGACGTAGTCGGCTAAATCTGCAATCTGCAGGAGTCCTATGCCGTAGGTTAGCATGGCATCATAGTAACTTCCTGACTGCAGAGGCAGTAGTAAGCCGATAACCATCCCAGGAAGAGGTATTCCGCTAATCTCGAAAGAACCCATCATACCCACATTAGGGTCGAAAAGTAGGTTGTTTAGCGTGGCCGGATCATTAATCATCATCCCACTAACTTCATGAAATCTCTCCTTGAGTTGAGGGGTCTCATTGTTTATCTCAGCACCTCCGCCATGCTCAACAAACTTGCTTGCTGCCAAACCGAACACGGTCGCATCGATAGCCGCCATCATTCCATCTATTGGCATATCGTAACCGTACAGAGACGCCCTATTCTGAGTCACTTCTCCTCCATCAGGAGCTCCCATCCCAGCTACAAGGACAGGACCTATATCGCAAGTTAGGGCGATGCAAGTGCCAGTGGATGGATCTACAGCGTCGTATAGGATATAGTCCGCAAATGGGAAGAACATCTCTGTGTTGTTGAGTATATCACTGGTGCTGGCATCTACTCCAGAGTAGACTCCCGAGAGGATTCCGGAAGGAGCTAGGATCGAAGCGTTGACTGCATCCATCCCCATCGCCTGTAGACTCATGGAGAATGCATCCACCATTCCATCGATATCTTCGGATGCCCAAATGCTAGGGGCTCTGTTCGAGAGATCGAACTCGACCATCCCGGCTGCGAACATAGCCTTTGCAAAGGTCTCACCGTAGAATACGCCGCCAGAAGCCCCGCCCATACCTCCAATTCGCTGAGTGTTCCAGAGAATGTTCACATTGGTTATGTTCGTATCTCCTGATAACGAGGCGTGCTCAACTCCATCATCATCGGCCCATGTGCACTCACCACACCAGTCGAAGACATCATACTCCGAGTAGGTGATTGAATTTGTTGTGTAGTTAAATTCGATAATTTCTCTAGTGGTAGTAACATTGTAGATGAAAGGACCCATCATCGTGAAAGCATCAGCGGGATTGTCTGAGTCCAAAGCAGAGGCATTTGTAATTGAGTTTGCGAAGTACACCCTAGGTGCAGTTGATTCATGCCACTCCTCATCATAGTCTGCAGAATAGTTCTGATTACCATCCTCATCCAAACCGTCGTATCCATCAGCTACCATATCGGCAACTGTACCTTTGATTATTCCATCAACGACTCCGGTAACTCCGATTCCTATATTCACAAGTAGAAGCAAAGCCCCTACAACCAATGCTGTTTTCTTACTATCCATGCTCTCGCACCTAGCGTCGTCAGAAGGGTTGAACGAATAAGCGTTGCAGTATTGAAAATGACCTAAGTTAAGCAATATTTACTCATATGAATCCGAAACCATCGAACTCGCGCGCGAACGTGTAGAGCATTATTGGGACGAGGATGATACCCATTGCATGACTACGTCTGATTCCGATTCTTGGAGGCATTAGTCCCATGGCAGTTCCAATGATGAGAACCCCCAATCCAATCCAGCCAGTGGATAGCCAGACAAGTATGGCAATAAACACAGTCACCGAGATAACTAGAGTCCTCAGAGGGACTAATTCATGCACCTTCAACATCCCTTTACCAACCTTGATCATCACTGGGACTGCGAACAGCCCGGAAGCGATTGTAATGCCGAGCAGCCGCACGAAGTCTGCAGGAGGCTCGACTGCGTTCCACATGTCTATTGGATACATCATGTTCAGGGCCAGAGCCGCACCAGATCTGGGCCTCCCGACCATGTAGAGGAAGCCTAG
>CAYYAH010000102.1:0-1471 GCA_964470075.1 uncultured Candidatus Poseidoniales archaeon | reverse complement strand
TATGCAACTCCTTGCGCAGCTTGTCCCGAAATCAACATCCGATGACCGGGCAACAAGGCAAGAGCCATGTTATCATCAGGAGCTCCAACTAATGCGCTTGGGATATAATTGAGGAATGTGTGGACAGTACCACAGGCGACGATGATTCCTGCTACAGCATCGAGTGGTATGCCCACTGCTACTGCGACCGGAGAAAGGCTGAGCGCGATTAACGCGACATTGTTGACGTGAAATCCCGGAATCAGGCCGGTCAGACAACCAAGCATGATTCCGAAAATGAATGATGCTATCAGCCAAGCGAAGTCGAGCATCACACCGTCCATACAATCACCTATGGTCGAATATCAATGCAGAATTGTGCAGAGTTCTGGATTGAGTCTTCTATCATAGTCAAACGACCAACCCAGTCTATTGGCTCACCGATTTGCATCTGCTGACTGGATTCGGAACCGTCACCAAGCAGACAGACTCTCTCTTCACTACCTGAACGTTCAATCCATTGATTGCCATCTTCGTCCATCACAGCTTCTCCTGTAATCTGGACTTTCCATCCGATGTTCCATCTCCAAGAGTTGTATCCATCACCCCAGTTTAGGATAGTGGGTTCGGGAACCTCTCCCAGAAGCCACGAGCGGGCCTCTAACACAACCCTGCCATCGGCAACGGACCAGAGCACTGTGGCATTGAAACGAATCTCTTGTCCCGGCTCAATCCATTCCGAGTGCTCTCCAATCAGGTGCAGTCTCAACTTAGTGTCGCGGTCGTAGTATCCCTCACCGTCTCCTACGTATCCCTTGTCGTAGTCAGGAGCGATAGGATCTGTAACCCAACCTTCGAACTGGTAACTGTTACCTACGTACGCGAAAGGATCCTCTGCGACGTCCTTCAGTAGGACGATATCGTCTCCGAATTGACCGGCCGGATACTGCAACGACTCGACGTATCCTCGGTCTAAGCAGACCTCTGCCTTGTCGGTGGACCATGCCAGCCTCCCTCCCCAGTCGCCGGTCTGTCCGGTAATGTTGCCATCGATATCATCGGGTGAGGGTAACAAGCACAACTTATCGTTGGGCGAGTCTCCTTCTATCCACCAATCTTCTCCATCTTTCGCAACAGTGCCGTCTATGACGACCAACTTTCCAACTTCATAGGTCAGTGTGTATGGTTCAGTCTCCCAATCCAGATAGACTACCTCTCCCTGAGAGAGTACCTCGATCTCGGTTGCTTGGACGAGCAGTCTCCAGCGATAGGATCGCTCATCAAACTGCAACCAACCACTTGCTCGGATATGACTACCTGCCTCGACCCACTCCATCACGCGGCCTTCTACCTGCATATACAGCAAATGGTCAGCACCTCCGTACGCTTGATTGTCCATCAAGTACAGAGAGTGATAGGTGACATCGGGAGCGAGCGACTCGCTCAGCCAACCGTCAACGACAATGGATTGATTCGCAAAGGATTCGGGATC
>CAYYAH010000101.1:0-3536 GCA_964470075.1 uncultured Candidatus Poseidoniales archaeon | reverse complement strand
AAAGGCAAGAGAATCGATGATCTCCCCGGATGGGCAAGACGAATTCACGAAGAATATGGCTCTCCAGAGTTATCTGACTTGCAGGATGTGTTTCACGGACCATTGCTTGAGCGCAGGTCGGGTCTGCGCAAGGACGACCTAATCGAGATTCTACTAGATTCTAGAGCTCTGCCCGGAGATGTTGATCCATGGGTCAGGGGCATGCTAATCGGGACTTCACGTAACGCTGTCGAGATTCTCGACGAAAGCGGCGGATTCAGGTCGATTGCTAGGGATGTAATAGTCGAAGTCAGGTTAGTGACTCACCTTAGGCGCCCGTACATCGAGGACAAAGAGCTCCTGACCTTCGAAAAAGAGGATTTCAGACGTCGCTCTAGCATGCAAGAGGAAGCGGAGCGGAGTGCCGACGGCAGTGACGATAGTCACCTCTGGGGTTGAGTAGATGTCTGATTTGGCTACGAAGCGGTGTGAGCCTTGCGAGGGCGGTGTTCCACCTCTGAGCAAGGATAAGCACACCGAATTGTTGGTGCAACTTGCAGATGGATGGAATGTCATCGAGGGACACCATCTCGAAAGAGAATGGTCATTCTCAGACTTCGTATCTGCTCTCGAGTTCACCAATGCTGCGGGAACGATTTGCGAGGAGCAGGGGCATCATGCTGACTTCGAGGTAGGCTGGGGCAGAGTCAAAGCGATGATTTGGACCCACAAGATAGACGGTTTGACTGAATCTGATTTCGTTCTAGCTGCTAAGTTCGATAGGATCTAGGTGTTCGGATGGCTCATCAGTTCAGAAAGCACGTATTCGTGTGCACGAACGAGAGGGATGCAGACAATCCAAGGGGCTGCTGCAGTTCCAAGAGTTCGCTCGAGTTGTTGACCCGCCTCAAGCGCGCTGCTCGTGCTGCTGGTCTGGATGATGTCAGGGTGAACAAGGCGGGATGTTTGGACAACTGCGAGGATGGTCCATCCTGTGTAATCTATCCTGAAGGAACCTGGTATACTCTTCCAGATGATGATGAAGGATTGATGAGAATACTCGAGCACCTGAAAGGCGGTGACGTGGTAGAAGAGTTCGTGTTGGGTGATTGAATGCGTAAGGTGGTCTATCCAAAGGTCGGAGGAGTGGATTCTATACAAATCGTCGAAGAGGATGATCCAGTACCTGAACGAGACGAAGTATGCGTCAGAATCCATCGCGCAGGTATCAATTTTGCAGACTTGATGATGAGACAGGGGCTGTACGGTTCCAACCCTGACTATCCATTCACTCCTGGATACGAGGCTGCAGGAGAAGTGATTTCCGTAGGTGAAGCAGTCAATGGAATCAGCGAGGGTCAGCGCGTATTGGCTATGACAGGATTCGGAGGTTACTCTGAGATGGTGTGCTTAGACGCTAATCGGGTGATTCCCTTACCTGACTCAGTATCATTCGACCAAGCTGCTGCCCTCCCAGTCACCTACGGTACGGCTTACCACATGCTGGTGTATCTGGGTAACCTGTCTGAAAGAGATACAGTCCTCATTCACCATGCCGCAGGAGGAGTGGGTACTGCGGTAGCTCAGATTTGTGAAGCGTACGGAGTTTCTAGAGTGATTGGGACAGCATCGGCTCCAAAGAGAGAATTCGTAGAATCCTTGGGAATGCACTTTGTTGACAGTAAATCCGAAGATTTCGTCTCTGTCTGTAAGTCTCTTACTGACGGAAAGGGTGTGCATCACGCCATCGACCCTGTCGGCGGTAAGCACCTGATGCGTTCGTACAAGGCCCTGCGTCGAGGAGGCAAGTTGTATTGCTTCGGTGCTTCTGCTGCGGTCAAGGGCGATAAGCGCTCAATGATGACTGCAATGAGAATGTGGGCATCAACTCCCAAGTTCAATCCATTGAAGATGATGAGGTCAAACAAAGCGGTGTTCGGAGTCCACATGGGGCTGCTGGATGATGAGTCCATCTTCAAAGGCCATCTGGAAGCTCTCTCGGGCATGTTACTGAAGGAACAAATTGACCCAATTATAGACTCAGTATGGCGATTTGAGCAAGTAGCTGACGCTCAAAGGCACATGCATAATCGCAAGAATCGCGGCAAGATCCTATTGGACTTCTCGTGATTACATCCCGCCAGGGACCATCATCGCGAGAACTTCTCCATTGCAGACAAGTTCGATGTCGTCCGGGATTTGGATTCCACCTGCTCCCCATGATGCACTCACTGCCTCTCCAATGACGGAGTAGTGATCGCTCTCAACAACTGCTTCCATAGTCTCCATATCGGGCCAAATAGTCCCTGCAATGATTCTTTCTTCATCTGCCACCAATGCCCCTCTCAGGCATCCATTCTGCATTGCATAATCCAGAAAGTTCTCCTTCCAGACATTCACCATATCTTCTGTTACTTCGTTTCCGCCGGTCTTTACGACCCAATACCTTGCTATTGGCATGGTCAGGCTTGGGTTATTTACAGTATAATGATTACTCCGTAATCCCAAATTGGAATTGGGAGGATCACAACTTGACTGGCCTTGTTGCGCCACAAGCCTGACACTTCAGAAGACTTGTCCTACCTTCCTTGATGAATCTGGTATCGGGCGCGCGGCACTGACCACACAGGATGAATGACTTGACATAGGCAACGAGTTTTTCCTTGATTCGAACTGGAGGAACTCTTCCCTTGAACATCACACGAACCTGCTCTCGGGTTCCTGATGTACCCAACTCATTGAGAAGGAACTGGTAGACATGATTGGCATCCCTGTCCATAGCGCTGACTATGTCGGCAAAGTTGCGCAGAATGGTTTGACTACCTTCGATTAGGACATCTGGCTCTGGCATAGTCCAACGTGACCTCTCGCTGATGTCCTTCGGGATGCGCTCACGGGCGCGGTCCAGTAGGTCACCGTAGTCGTAGTCGCTCATCGGCTTGGCGAACGGTGACCCCCTTTTCACCCCACCGGGACTAGATGGGGGCTTGCGAACGCTCAAAGAACCTAACCGAGCAGCGACACTGTGGGCTCGGACCTCGAAGTCAAGGTGGCCCTCACACATCCCAACGCGAAGATGCCTACTATGGGTAGCAAACATGCTGCTGGATGGGATCTGTATGCGCTCGAAGATACAGAGGTTCCATTCAGGAAGAGTGTAAAGCTGAGAACTGGTCTACATGTAGCAATTCCAGTCGGATTTGAGGGGCAGGTCAGAGCTCGTTCTTCATTGGGCTCAAAGGGCCTAATCCTTCCACATAGCATAGGTACAATCGATGCTGATTATCGTGGTGAGTTGTTTGTTCTGATGACTTGGATTGGAGAGGGTGATTCGTACACCGTGACTGCAGGAGAGAGGATTGCTCAGTTGCTGATTTCTCCTATACCCGAGGTGACTTTCACAGAGGTGTCTTTCGAGAAACTCGGCGAGACCGAGAGAGGAGAAGGTGGATTCGGCAGCACAGGCCGGTTCTAACACAAAGCAGGATTTACCATATTCTCTCCCGGTGGGTTCATAGATACCCGTCAGTGGGACGGTTTGATGCCACTCAGTATAG
>CAYYAH010000100.1:0-3563 GCA_964470075.1 uncultured Candidatus Poseidoniales archaeon | reverse complement strand
TGCCTTGCAGGACGCACACTCGATGAGAAGTTCGCGACCTCCGATGAAAGGTCTCAAGAGGGAATCTGGGTCGGCGGGTAACATGGACCCGCGCCTAGTGATACTCTCGAGGGGGCCCGGGCTGTACAGCACCAAGCAATTGGCCAGAGCAGCTGAGGAAGCAGGTTGGGCGGTGCGAATCATTGACCCACTCAAGCTCACTGTGCTGGTAGATGACGAGGGTGGCAGGATCTACTACAAGGGTTGGCCGCTAGAGTGTGAGGCTGTCATTCCTAGAATCGGCCATTCTATCACCCGCAGAGGTGTGCATGTGGTCAGACAGTTAGAGAGAATGGGAGTGATTGTAATCAACTCGAGTTCTGGTATCGCAAAGAGTCGTGACAAGCTGGCAGCCAGTCAATTGATGGCCGAGGCTGGAGTTCCCATTCCCATCACAGCGAATGTCGGAACTTGGAAGGATACAGCGCGTGCTGTCGATCAAGTTGGAGGTACTCCTTGCGTTGTCAAGAGCAATGAGGGTACGCATGGCTCCGGGGTATTCCTAGCACATACTGAGCAACAGGCTAAGCAGTTGGTTTACCAGATGCTCGAACGCGATATGCGGCCCCTCGTTCAAGAGTATATCCAGGAATCGCACGGCAAGGATGTCAGAGCTCTAGTAGTGGGTGGAAAGGTAGTCGCTGCTATGCGCAGAAGGGCGCATGGTTCTGAGTTCCGATCTAACTTCCATCTTGGAGGCAGTGTAGAGCCCGTCGAGATGTCTCCGCGCTTTGAGGAAATTGCAGTCACAGCGGCAAATAAGCTCGGGCTCGATTTGGCTGGAGTCGATATGCTAGAAGCCGGAAACGGACCATTGGTCCTCGAAGTCAACTCAAGCCCCGGACTCGAGGGAATCGAGTCTGTAGTCGGAGAAGGAATGGTCGCATCCGAGGTTGCGAAGTTGCTCAATCGAAGGCTCGAAGAGTCGCGTTCACAGTCCGACCAGACAATGATACAGGATGCCACCGATATGCATAGAGAATCATCCGAGGCACGGGACTGACGGCATTCTGGCGGCAGTTCTCAAACGGGCTTTTCATGGCCCTCTCGAAGAGAAGCATTCAAGTCTGAATAGGGAGACTTGGACCTGTCCGTAGGGACAGGGATGCACGGCCTTCATTGGCCAGAGGCGAGAAATGACAGAGGAAAATGGGGCGAAACAAAACGTGTGGATGCGGGCTGCCATGGGCGGCAGACTCGGGTCTAGACTCTCTGGACTAGGTCTCGACGAAGGTGCATCCCTTCCCTCGAGACTTCAGGGACTTGCTGAGTTGCCTTGGTTCGAGTGCTGGTTGCAGAGGCTCAAGACTGAGAAGAAGAGCACTCATACAATCAGAGCATATACTGTAGCAGCCCGTACTCTATCTACTACTGCGTTACCAGGTGAAGAGGCAATAGACTGGGATCAGGCTCAGACACTTAGTGTACTGGAGATTCATGGTAGGATCAATCCGAACAAGGGGAGATTGGATTCCTGGCTCAACAGCATAGGAGATCTCAAGCCAGCTACAATCAACGCTAGGATGGCAGCAGCCTCCCATCTCTTGAACTGGGTCGGACATGTGATTCCCGACTGGATTCAAAGGCCTAACCGTAGCAAATCTCTGCCTCGCACTCTGGGTCGCAGAGAACTTAGTCGTGTCCGAACTGCAGCAACTCGCTCTGAGGATCCTTTGACTCAACCCGTAGTCACTATCCTTCTCGACACAGGTCTGAGGGTCTCCGAATTGTGTAGGCTCGACCTTGATGACATGGACTTAGAGGATAAGTCGGCCCTTGTAATCGGCGGCAAGGGGGAGAAAGACCGGACTGTGTTATTCACCCAGTCCACCGTAGATGCAGTGGAGGCATGGATGCCAATCAGAAACACTCGCGCCAATTCCTGCCATGACGATGGGGAAAGACGCTCACTGCTGCTCTCAAGCCGTGGACGCAGAATCAATCCTCGCTCGGTGCAGAAGCTAATCGATAGGTTGGCCGATGCAGCCGACATTCCACGTTCTAGGCTCAGTCCGCACACACTGCGCCACACCTTCGCTACCGGTCTATTGGAGCGGGGGGCAGACCTAGTGACTATCCAGAGACTCCTCGGTCATGCCAGCATTGCCACCACCCGAGTCTATCTCGAAATCGGTGACCAGACACTTAGGGAGATTTACCACCGCGCTCAGAACGAGATTGTGGGACTTCCCGAAGAAGAGTCGGTTGTGGAAGAGTCAGTCATAGAGGCTCCTGAACAGTTGCCACGAATTCCCTGACTACTTCCTAGCCGGGTTCTTCTTGTTGTGGCGCTTCTCTACTGATTCTGGGCCTTGCCACTCTCGATCTGCTGGAATTGTGTACCCTGGATGAGTCGGTATCGGGCAGTGCTTGCCCGACCTACACCTACTACAGTTGTCCGAAGGTGGATATTCCACGGTCTTCTGCAACTTGCCGTACTTCCTGCGTGGCACGACGGGTGCTCGGTTTGGAGGGACTTAGCGATTACCACGGGCGCGCAATGTTCAATCCTACACGCGCCTGCACCGCAGCATGGATTCCGAGGCTTCCGAAGTCGGATCGGACCCGAGTCGAACGATTCTGTACGCTCAGGTCAGAGAAGGAAATCCTCAGATGTCAATAGACGAGGAAAATTGTCTCAGGCCACTAAATTGGCCCAAATCGGGCGGTAAGGTGTACCTCGGAGATGTCGCTCAGGCTGCTCTAAGAGCTCTTGGTCCTCACGATCCTCCTCGCTTTGTTGAATCGCCTAACTTCGATGAGCAAAGATGGGTGCTCGTTTCTAGAGCTAATGAGCTCACTATGACCATCACGAGTACCGCTTACTGGGGCTTCGGTCTGTTCAAGACCTGTTTCTTGAATCGAATTGAGATTAGGGGTCCTTACGGGCTTAGGGCGAGATGTGTACACGACATCGTCTCCTCTCTAGGGCACAATCCCTGGGAACCTGTCAGAATAGGTAAGTTCGAGTCAGTAACTGGAGCTAGATTGGCCGAACATAGAGCCGTTTGGGAGGAGTTAGTTTCGCGCGCGAGTGAGGGCATGAGCGAGGAGATTAGCGAACTCGAGGATGTAACTAGGCGACTGAGAGGAACAGATGATTCAATCGAAGTGATTCTGGATTCGGCCGATACAGCACTCGATGAGGCTAGAATGGCTCTGGCAGACAGGAATGCCCCTGCTGTCGAGCGGGCACTTGGAAGAGCGTATAGTGCAATCATCGAGGCAGACCCGAGCACTGAAGTTCGCTCCTCTGAAGCACGAGCAAGTGAGGACCTGTTGGACGAGGTGCCGTTGGTAGATCTCTCTGAAGAGGAGTGATCAAAGTCCCAGAGTGGCCCACATCCAGGACCAAACTCCGTGTTGAGCGAGGTAGATTACTACGCTGAACGAAATGCAGGCGAAGTAGATGGAGCCTTTGGAGATCTGAATAGCATCCTCAGACTCCTCGTCGAAGTACCTGATCAAACCAGCTGCCTGCTGGATTCCACTGCCCTTCTTCTCCTTGGCCATCGGGCGTCGCA
>CAYYAH010000099.1:0-3572 GCA_964470075.1 uncultured Candidatus Poseidoniales archaeon | reverse complement strand
TCATCCCGGCGACTCGGGTTCGAATCCCGACAGGAGCACCATTAGTCGACTTCTATGACAGTAGTGGGAATCTTCATTGAGGAAGCCCTATCGATTACTATCCTCGTCCACTTACTGGTCGGTGAAGGAATAGCTAGTATGTGTGAAGCACCACTCAATATCTTCTCAGTCAGTGTGTTCGGAGCCTCGGCTCGTCCACTGTCGACAAGACTGCTAGCAGGCGCACTCCATTCCTCGGTGAATATCGCAATAGGCACTGAGTTGTTGTCAGCCCAACGCTCTGCCATATAATCGACACCGCTCGCACCACCCACAATTATCAGGTCAGGATAGCCGTTCTCATCTATCCAAGTCTCCACTGCATCTTCGAAGATCATGAAGTCGTAGAATCTACTTGAACCCACAATTGCAAGATTGATAATTTCCCCATCACGGTTGAGATCTTGACTCCCGAGCCGCTCGACCTTATCCTGTCCGGAGGTTTCTGCCATGGGGCCCGGATGGAGGTACTAGACAATAAACATCTGCCGGCAAACCACAATTCTACCAATTTCTACTAGTTTTCGTATTTTTTTCCGTGCGCTAATTCATATCGGACCATCAGTTCGAAATGTTCGAGGAGAGGCCATGGCTATGGATATCGATACGATTCGTTCAGATTTCCCTATTCTCGAGCGAAGGCTGCCCAACGGCAAGAGATTGGTCTACTTTGACAATGCTGCCACGTCCCAGAAACCACAATGCGTAATCGACTCTATGAGTGAGTACTATGAGCACTACAACTCGAATGCACACAGGGCAAATCACACGCTCGCCGACGAGGCGACAACGGCCCTGGAGGGTGCCCGGGACAGAATCTCCTCTTACTTCGGCACCTCTCCCGACCAGATGATCTACACTAGTGGAGCCACCGAGGCAATCAATTTGGTTGCCTACGGCTGGGCGCGTGAGAATCTCAGTGAAGGAGATGTGGTCGTTCTGACCGAGATGGAACATCATGCAGACATCGTGCCTTGGCAGCAGATGTCCGTCGATATCGGAATAGAAGTCAGGTATGTACCCATAGACATAGAATCATACACTCTAGACATGGATGCCTTCGAAGTAGCACTGAATGGTGCTTCGCTAGTATGTGTAGTTCACACTAGCAATGTCCTAGGAGTCCGCAACCCGGTGGAGGAAATCATTGAGAAGTCTCATGCTGCAGGAGCTAGAGTACTCATCGACTGTGCTCAAGGAGCTCCTCATGAGAGAATAGATTTCGACTCTTTAGGGGCTGATTTCGTAGCTATCTCTGCGCACAAGATGGCTGGGCCAACAGGGATCGGTTGCATTCTAGTGAGGCGAGATGCGATGGAAGAGATGGTCCCATTCATGACTGGCGGCTCGATGATTAAACGGGTGACCACAGAAGGATCGACCTTCCAAGAGGGTCACGCTATGTTCGAGACCGGCACTCCTCGTATTGCCGAAGCGATAGGCTGGGGTGCCGCGGTTGGATGGCTAGAGCAGTTTGACATGAAAGAGGTCCACGAGCACATCAACGACATAGCCTCATGGACAGCTTCACAGATGCGCGAAATCCCAGGTATACGGATTTACGGAGACCCAGGTAGGGACGATAGCAGTGGGGCAGTCTCATTCTTGCACGAGACCATACAGTCTCAAGATCTAGCACTGCTACTAGATGAGGGCGGCTTTGCCGTCAGGACAGGTCATCATTGCGCCCAACCTCTGATGGATGCGTTAGGGGTCCCTTCGACTAACAGGGCCTCATTCTGGATCTACAATACTATGGATGAGGCCGAGTCGTTTGTGCAGTATCTCCAAGAGGTCGTCGACCGCTTTGCATGACCCTAGTCATGTTCAAGGCAGGCAACTGTGGCGACAGAGTATGGGAGAGGATAGGTTGTGGCCCGAGCACCTCGATGAGGTAGTCGAGGAGTTTCAAGCCTGTTTCGATTCCATGGAGCGCTACGAGTTGCTGTTTGAGTATGCCAAGCGCAACCCCAGTCCTCTTTCGCCAGAAGAGTGGGATGACGACAACCAAGTCCACGGCTGCCAGTCCAGAGCTCATGTCAATTGCTTCGTCGACGAGCAAGGCGGGTTTCAGATGCAAGGCGGCGCAGATGCACAGATTGTCCAAGGTCTGATGTCCGTTACCGCCATGGCAGTCAATGGGATGAGTCCTGAGAAAGTGGCCAACATGGGGCCTGCATATGCCGAGGCGATGGGCATCCAATCCTCACTAACTCCAAGTAGGGCCAACGGTTTCCTGAACATGTTCAAGCGAGTTAGAGAGGAAGCTTCGAAGTTGAGTGGTTAGCATGGTTAGTGAATCAGATGTGATGCAATCTCTAGGAGAGGTCGAGGACCCCGAGATGAAGATGTCAGTCACAGAACTTGGACTAATCTATGCAATCAGAATCGAGCAGCATGACGAAGGAAAACACGCAGAGATTGACATGACTCTAACCAGTCCTGGTTGCCCCGTTGCTCCTGAGATTATGTCTGCGGTTCACCGTTCAGCCCTAGCAACTGAGGGAATCGACAGTGTCCACGTCAACCTTACCTTCTCACCACCTTGGGACCCCAAAGTGCACGCTAGCGAAGATGCTCAATTCGACCTAGGGATTTTCTAGAAATTTTGAGCTGTAGTGAGTGTATTTTCCATTAGCATAGCGATAGTCATCGGCCCTACTCCTCCTGGGACCGGAGTCATCCAACCGGCTACTTCGGCCACCTGCGGGTGTACATCACCAGCCAGCCCTCCATCATCCACTCTTGAGATTCCAACATCCACCACAAATGCCCCAGGCTTAACCCAATCAGATTTGACTGTGTGAGGTCTGCCTATTGCTGCAATGATGATGTCAGAATCTCGGCAGATAGATGCTGTATCATTTGAGCGAGAATGTACGATTGTTACGGTCGCATCGACTCCCTTGCTAGCTAGAATCAGACTCATTGGCATACCGACTATTCTGGATCTGCCCAATACCACTGCCTTAGCCCCACCAAGTTGCACCCCACTGTGTTCCAGCATCCTGACTACTCCAGCAGGAGTGCATGGCAGAAGCCCGCTGGAGTCTCCTTGTACTAACTTACCAAGATTCGCGGGATGGAATCCATCGACATCCTTGAGAGGAGAGATTGCAGAGGCAACTGCAAGCTCATCAACATCTCCTGGAATGGGACTCTGCACTAGTATTCCATGTACTGAGTCATCTGAGTTCAAATTCTCAACAGTCTCAATGATCTCTTCCTGACTCGAATTCTCTTGCATCTCGATAAGTGTACTCTTGATTCCACATCTACCGCAAGCGCGCTGCTTGTTGCGAACATAGACACGACTAGCCGGGTCCTCACCCACAATGACGACTGCTAGATGCGGAATAAGGCCACTTTCTGCAAGTTTAGCGGTACCGAGAGAAACTTCTTCTTCGATTCTGGAAGCTAGGGCCTTACCGTCGGCGATTATCGCTCCCATGGCTGGCCGCGTGCAGCATCGGCCTTTTACCTTTCACAGGCAAAATTGGAGCCCCAGGAGGGAGTCGCACCCCCGACCGTCT
>CAYYAH010000098.1:1594-3582 GCA_964470075.1 uncultured Candidatus Poseidoniales archaeon | reverse complement strand
AATCCTTGGTTGCTCCCGGGCCTCCAACGATAATTCCCTGTAGATTCTCTATCTGAGGTAACCAGTAGTTGCAAGCGCGCTCTGCCGATTTCTGGAAGAAGTTGTGAGCAGCCTCTTCGATTAATCGCTCGAATCGCTGAGCCGACTGGCCCCCTCTACCGTGCTTCGAAGGCACCTGCGAGGTGATGTGCTCCTGGCAATGCAACCTCTTGCCTGATGCCATCCCGTATGCTGATTCAGAGCGATCAATGACGAACAAACCGTATGCTGTCCTATCGATTAGCATCTCTTCCAACTGTCCGACCTCGAAAGTAGAGTCGCAACGGTATCTGAAGGAAGGGAATGGTTCGGGCGGGTCATCGATAACCGTCGCGATTAGTCTGGTCTTGTTGTTGCCGACAATCACGTGACCTACGAATAGAGCGATGCCACGCTCTCCTGGAGTCTTGTAGCGGTTTAGTGATGCCAGCGCCGATTCTATTGCATCGCCGACGTGTTTCCTTGTCGATTTTGACTTGATATTGGCAGCTTGACCTGCCTCTTGAGACAGGTGCTGTCTTACATCGTGAATCATCCTGTCAGGAGGGACGATAACTGTCACCAGCTCGGTCCCCATCCCTCGCATCGAAGATAGTTCCTCAAGCGCCTTCTTCAGACGGAGCCTGCGCTGCTGCTGCTCTAGGTCATCTGACATGCTATGCCTCTGTTAGAGGCCTGAGGGGCGGCATTTCAACCCTTCACCGCGCCCGAGGCGCAGGCATTGAAAGGGTACATGTGCACGCAACCACCAATGGCGAAGGTCGTAGCCGCCCTAGGAGGCAGTCTGCTGAGGCCCGAAGTAGAAGAGAGACATGCTTGGTTGGAGAGTCTAACCGAGGTCGTGAGAGACCGTGTTGCAATGGATGACAAGTTGGGCATAGTTGTTGGAGGAGGAGCGGTTGCTCGCGAGGGAATAGAACTGGCAAGGCCACTTGTAGACTCGGAGGATCGTTTGGACAGGATTGGCATCGCTGCCACTAGGCTAAACGCCACTATCCTGCGAGAGAGTCTGGCTGACGCTGGTATTCCTGTATCCGGAAGCATCCCCCTTAGCGTAAACGAAGCGGTTTCACTACTGGAGGAAAGACAAGTAGTTGTCATGGGCGGAACTAGGCCTGGACACACTACCGATGCGGTGGCAATTAGACTGGCTGTTGCCTCGGGTGCTGAACGCTGTATCATTGCTACCAATGTCGCCAAAGTGCACGACTCAGACCCCAGAACCAATCCTGATGCTCGCGCCTTTGACGCTCTGACTCATGCCCAACTGCAGGAGATTGTAGGGCCTGCAGAACACTCCAAAGCCGGACCATCACAAGTGGTTGACCCAATTGGTGCTAATGCGGCTGCAGAATCCGGGATTCAGTTGTGCATATTGGACGGCAGGAGCATCAGCGCGCTGAGATCCGCGATAGAGGGCGAGGATTTCGGAGGGACCGTGGTAGGATGAGTCAGCGGGACCGGTTTATGCGCGATGCTCAGAGGACTGCAGGCGAGGCGCGTGAGGCTGCTATGCGTGGACGAGAGGCTCAGAAGAGAGAGCGCGCAAAGCGGAATTTCTCGACTCCTGATCACCGACATTGCTCTGTATGCTGGGCGCCGATTCCTCTGGACGAGGACCCTCCTGTGTGCTCAGATCCTGAATGCGGAGAGACTCGGCAAAAGCGCGAATCCTCAAGGAAGAGGTTGACAATAATGCTCTATCTCTTCCCTGCGATTGCCATTCTTCTGGTATTCCTGCAAGTGATAACATAGTAGCGTCAGATTGAACTGTAATCAAGATAAGGAGTGAGTACGATGATGATTAGGATTCTATCCATTCTGCCCGCTGCGATGGGAGTAATCTGCGCCGTCATAGTCTTGATCAGTCTATATTCCCCCACACTAGATACCAGTCGTACAGAAATTCCTCTAGTCCCATGTACCGACGACAGCGCTGGCTGCCCAGT
>CAYYAH010000098.1:0-1494 GCA_964470075.1 uncultured Candidatus Poseidoniales archaeon | reverse complement strand
GCCTCAACCCGATTGTAGAGATTCTGTTAGCAATCGTCTCAATTCTTCTGCTTGCTGGCTCGGGTGAGATGTTCGCCCATCGAAGCATAGTGAAGGCCTGGAAGCGATTCAAAGAGGCATGAGTTGATTCAGTCTTGTTGAAGAACCAGTAAGTGGTGCCGAGTACATGGACAATACCTGCGAGAACTGTGGTTCTGCAATCGATGTCTCTGGGCTGCCGCCTTCATTCGGAGGATACAGCCTTTACTGCACTATATGCGGACATCACTGGAAAGCTCAGTGATTACTCATCACGGTGCCAATTTTCTGGTAAGCTGAGAGGATCCCCTACTTCGTCAGCTCCAATCACTTCAATCAGTCTAGCCCTGAGTTCTTCGAGACCCTGTCCAGTCTGGGCACTAATTGGAGTCTCGACTTCTTCAGAAAGTCCCTCGACCAAGTCGGCCTTACTGTGAACCACAATCATCGGTCGCTCTGACATCAACTGACTGACCTCCTCCAGTAGGTGTTGCTGTTGATCCAATGGAGTCGTTGCACCTTCTGAAGAATCAACTAGGAACAGCAGAACATCACCAATATGCTCGAGTGCAGCGATTGCTTGCAACTCGATTCGGTTGCGCTCAGACATCGGTCTATCGAGAAGACCTGGTGTATCGACCATCTGGTATGCTCTGCGGCGGTGATCAAAGTGGCCCAAGTGTAGTTGCTTAGTAGTGAACGGATAAGATGCGACTTCGGGCTCTCCACTAGAGAGGGCAGCAATCAGAGCCGACTTACCGACATTTGGCGCTCCTGCAACTACAATGCAGGGTTCGCCAGGGTCCAAAGAGGGTAGATGCCGCAGAGTGTCTCGGGCCTCTCCAAGCCACAGTATCTGTGGCGATACCTGATCTAGGATGGATGAGAAGCGGCCGTAGGCGTGGCGTCGGGCCTGATGGAATCCCTCGATGTTCCTGAGTCTCAGAATCTTCCTCTGAGTCTCGCCTGCAATCTTGCGGACCTGTTCAGCAGCCCACTGGATTGTGCCCAGACTCTTGCGGTACTCGTCATTACCTACGGCAGCATCAATCAGAGCTTGATCAAACAGCGAGAGCGCGTTTAGGCTGGGCCATCTGTCGACCCACTTGAGCAAGGTCGAATCAATGACATCGGCAGCGGACTGGACCATCCTGTCCATCTGCTTGCGCACCCTGTGATACTTGTCCGGATCTTCGACGAAATCAGATTGGCGGCTCGCCTTTCTGAATGCCTTGTCAAGAATCTCCTGAGGATACAGTACCGTGGGTATTCTCCTCCAGTCAGCCCTTGCCATACGCTCGCCTCCGGTTTGCGGCCTCTACCATCCCCTTTCAAGCCCACAGTCGGCCAAATGAGAGGTTGGGGGCAATCCGACTCCTTTTCTATCACGACTGTGACGCGATAGCATGGCAGGAACACGAAAAGGCAAGAGAATCGATGATCTCCCCGGATGGGCAAGACGAATTCACGAAGAAT
>CAYYAH010000097.1:0-3649 GCA_964470075.1 uncultured Candidatus Poseidoniales archaeon | reverse complement strand
CAGAATTACCACACAAAACTCCTGTTGATTTAGACACTAGCTCGGCTTCAATCACCACCTCCGGCCCGTCTCCCGCTCCATGCTCATCAGCTAGCATAGCGTCGATCCACCTATCCATGGATTCCACAAACATAGCCGAAGGCCCAGCCTCGGACCAGAGCATCGCAGAACGGTCATGCGGCAACTCCCTCACACCTCTACGTGTCGAAACCCCTCCTTCAATGGTCCGAAACGTCATTTGACCAGTCCTCTACGCGAATCCGATGCGCAGCATTGTCGTCGGAGGCGGAGTCGCAGGCCTGGCCGCATCAGTGCAATTGGCAGCAGACGGCCACGAAGTGTTGCTAGTAGAGCAGCGAGATACCTTAGGCGGACGTGTCAGGATGAGAGAGAAGTCGAAGTGGTTGCTTGACCCGGGCTTGCATCTACTACGTCGCAAGGGTGCGATGAACCAACTTCTGAGGAAACTGCGAGCGCCCAGAGTGCTGGGACAGAGATGGAATGAACGTAATTTCAATCCAATTGGGTGTGACAAGAACCGTGCACTGCAAGCGCTGACTACGATGTCAACTGAAAATCGAATCAACAAGATTCCACAATTCGTCATTCCACGTGGAGGATGGTCCAGTCTAGTAGGTAGAATGATTGCAGCTGCCAATCAGGTTGGCGTGACTTTTGATCCAAGCAGTACTGCTGAATCAATCAATCTGAACTCGGGCAAAGTATCCTCAGTCAGAATCTCGGGAAGGGTTGTCGAGTGTGACGCAGCCGTACTCGCAATCCCTCCAACTGAGACTGCCAGATTACTAGAGTCCGCGGGGCTTGATGCCACTCCCCTTCACGCATGCACCGAACGCAGGGTGGCAGCATTGGATGTGGCACTCGAGGGAAGACCGATGAGACCATACTCCGGGCTTTTTGATGAAGAATCGGGAATCATCGCTGTTGATATGACCTCGCCAGACCGCATTCCAGAAGGGGTAGACCCTGAATCCTGCACCATACTCCACACAGTCAACTTGTCCGGTGACGGACCCGACGCACTCGCCCAAGTCAAGGAACTACTCGACTCTCGCTGCTCAGGATGGAGGAACATGACTTCGACTAGACGCTCGACAGAATCAGTGATGCTGCATCCATGCTCACACGAGCAGCGAGTTGATGCTTCTCTGCATATCAAAGCAGGAATTGGACTGGCCGGGGCGCATGTGATTTCAAACTATCAATTGAGTGATGCAGCGGTGGATTCCGGCAGGGCGGCTGCCAAGGCTCTCACGAAGAATCGCTGACATCGAGACTTGACTCCGCTGCGGCTAGACAGGCCAGTAAATCGTCAACGGTCGAGCGAACCGTCTCCAACTTCTCTCCTGAGACGATAATCTTCAGTTCGGCGGACCCTCCCTCTACCGTTATCCCCGCTTCGAAGGAGTCAGGATCATCCGGTGAGATGGCTGCTAGGAGACTGCGAGCCCGCTGCTCACTACCACACCAAACGATCTCTGCCTCAATCCCGCTCATGCATCGCGATCACCGCATCGGTTTTCGCTACTGCGGTCGCCGCCTTCTTGAATAGGGGCCCTCTCGCCAAAGCATGACTGACGCGATTCCCCCAATCACTACAGCGGAATCAGTTGCATCGGGGCATCCAGACAAGCTCTGTGATGCAATCTCGGATGCAATTCTAGACGCTTGTCTGAGTACCGATTCCAATGCAAGAGTGGCAGTCGAGACACTGGTTAAGGGAGTCGAAGGCAAGGCTGCAATTGTGCTAGCCGGTGAAGTCAGTCTGAATGGCAAAGCTCCAGACTACGAAGCCATAGCGCGAGATACTGCTGCTTCAATTGGATATGTTGACCACGCCATCGGAATGGATGCGACCTCGTCTGAACTTTGTGAGGTTCACACATTCATCACGACCCAATCTCAGTACATCAGTCAGGGCGTAGATGGCGATTTAGACTCTCAAGGCGCGGGCGATCAAGGTATAATGTTTGGATTCGCCTGCAACGAGACCGAGGACACTGATGAGCTCAGAGGAAGACACTTTCCGATAGCAGCCGCATTATCTCAGAGACTCACCCGCAGATTGGACATGATTCAGGGCACCGGCGAGATACCTTGGATGCGACCCGACGGAAAGAGCCAGGTCTCGGTTAGGTTAGACAGAGATCGCATAGAGAACGGCGACGGAGGCCGTTATCCAGAAACTGTTGACACAATCGTCATAGCAGTACAACATGCGAAAGACGCGGGCGGCTACTCTCCGAACGAGGAAGCCCAGAGAAATTTCATCAGAGACACAGTTTGGGAGCAGGTGGTCAAGCACGCAATACCAGAGCGTTGGCTTGAGGGATTCGATCATTCGAAGTTGATTGTCAACGGAACCGGCTCATTCCCCGATCCTGGAGGGCCTTATTCGGATGCTGGACTCACAGGTCGCAAGATTATCGTTGACACTTACGGAGGAGGTATGCACGGGGGAGGGGCGTTCAGCGGCAAGGACCCATCTAAGGTGGACCGCACCGCGGCTTACCACGCTAGATGGGCAGCAAAGCATGTAGTCGCCGCAGGTCTAGCGGATCGCTGCGAAATCCAAGTCTCCTATGCAATTGGAGTACCCAATCCTGTGGGATTACTTGTCAACACTTTCGGAACGGGGACCATTTCTGACCTAGACCTATCGAGAAGAGTCCAGAGCGCATTCGATTGGAGGCCCGCCGCGATGATTCGAGATCTGAATCTCAAGCGGCCAATCTACCGCGTTACCTCCTCGGGAGGACACTTTGGACGCAGCCCAACCGAAGACGGCCACTTCCCATGGGAGAGAATCCAAGAGGACCGGATTGAGGCACTGAGGAACGGCTGAGCCAATATTCACCAAATACGAGAAAATCGCCCTTTATCGGACATGTCCGGTGGACCTACTATCCGCTTACTGCGCCCTGCCGAAGCATGGTTCGACAGCATACCCAAGACAGATACAGCCCACCAACTAGGAACGATAGGATTCTCAATATCCGAAAGAAACAGATTACACTATTCCTGACATCGATAATGTTGGCTTCTCTATTCGCCCCCTCTCTTTCCACCGACGTCTCGTTCCTCGAACCGTCCGAGACTCGCCATGAGACAGCGAATAATACGCTAAATGACAGCGCGACCCAAACCATCATGTCGAACCTGAACACCTCAAATCCGGTCGAGATTACCGGCGTGATGGACGATCTCAGCAGAGTCCACCTTGTTTGGGTTGAGAATGGTTCCCAGCCATTACTGCAATATGCACTCATTTCGACCAATGGTGTCGACACTGTACTAATTTCCAACACTCTCGTCGGCGCCAACAATTCGACATCAATCTCCAGCCCATCACTCGTGGTTGATTCAGACAGACGAGCCCATATCGTTTGGGCGATTACTGACATCGAAATCCTGTATGTTCTGCTGGATCCATCACAGGACGACCGCGACGGCGACGCCGGAGACATCACCAATATGACTCTGGTATCATATACAGTCGCGGACGGCAGCGGAGTGCGCAACGATCCAGACATCGCAATTGATTCCTACGATGGCGCCCACGTGGTCTGGGTAGACACCTACGACCCGCAGGGACTGTACTTCGGCACCTCTCTCATCTACTACACCA
>CAYYAH010000096.1:0-3681 GCA_964470075.1 uncultured Candidatus Poseidoniales archaeon | reverse complement strand
TCAAGCGTTCGCAATACTGCGCCGGCGCTTCTGTTCCTTGGTCAGATTCAATAGATATTGCCTTCAGGCTAAATTGTGGAAGATAGTCGGCGTGCTCGTCTATTGCGGCTACAGCGCATGGAAGCTACAGAAGCTGAGGTTTACCGACGCCTAGCGAAGATGCAGAAGGACCCTGTCAATCGCTCGATATTGGAAGGAATAAGCCTCGAAGAGGAGCGTCATGAGGCCGTAATCGAGGGCATGACAGGTGAGAAGGTTCATGCTGACATGAGGAAGGTTCGGCGGCAAATCATGTTGGCTAGGTTATTCGGATTCACATTCTCTGTAAAAATGATGGAAGCTACAGAACAAGATGCTGCGGCTGAATACCGTGAGTTGGGCCTAGACGATATTGCAGAAGAGGAAGAAGCTCATGAGGAGAATATGATTGAAATGCTCGATGAGGAGCGTCTGAGATATTCTGGCAGTGTTGTGTTAGGGATGTCGGATGCGTTAGTTGAGTTGACAGGGGCTCTTGCGGGACTTACTTTCGCTTTGCAGAGTCTCAATCTGGTGGCCCTAGCCGGTCTCGTAACCGGGATTTCCGCCGCTTTCAGTATGGGGGCTTCTGAGTATCTGTCTTCGAGAGCCGAGAAGAAGAGTGAGTCTGCAGTCAAGGCGGCATTCTTCACTTGGATTTCGTATCTGATTACTGTTCTATTACTGGTTTCGCCATACCTACTATTCAACGCTGATAGTCCTGACTTTCAGGGACTAGAACCGCATGTCCAAGCACTTCTCTGTACCTTTGCCATAGGATTGTTGATTGTTGCTGTGTTCAACTTCTATGTATCAGTGGTCGAGGAAGTCTCTTTTGGAAGTAGGTTCGCTGAGATGGCGGCAATACTCGGTGTAGTGAGTCTGATTTCCTACGGAATCGGAATTGCCCTCAGAGGTATGCTAGGAATCGAGGTTTGAGTCTGAAATAGACGCCGTAACCTATGTGTCTGAGACCCTTCTCCCAGAATCATGGACGCATACGATGAATTGCTTGAGAGATTGAAGGACGTCGACCTGATTGGCCAGATTGGGGGCCTGATGGGGTGGGACCAGGAGGTTCTGATGCCACCCAAAGCGGCCGCACTCAGGGCTGAGCAACTGGCTTGGATTTCTAAGACAGGGCATCAGAAACTGACTGATCCCCGAGTTGGTGAATTGCTTAGCGAGTTAGAGACAAGAGATGGCCTCAACGATGTGCAATCAGCCAATATCCGTTTGGCAAGAGAGTCCTACGACAAGGCGACCAAACTTCCCACTGAGTTTGTCGAAGAGATGGCAAAGCACCGTTCGAGAGCTCAGATTTCGTGGACCGAGGCTCGCGCTAAGGATGATTTTTCTATATTCAGAGACGATTTGGAAAAGGCCATCGATATAGCGAGGCGGAAGGCAGACTATCTAGGATATGAGGAGTTGAGATATGATGCTCTGCTGGATCAGTATGAGACTGGCCTGAGCGTAGCCAGAGTAGATCCTCTTTTCGCGGGCCTTCGCGAGAATGTTGCTCCGCTAATCAAGCAGGTCAACGAAAGTGGGGTTCGACCAGATATGTCGTGGATCGAGGAAAACACATGGAAGCAATCCGGGCAAGAGTCTCTGAGCCAAGCGATTTCAGAGGCGATTGGATTCGACTTCTCCGCTGGCAGACGAGATGCTTCTACACATCCATTCTGTGGAGGAGCCAACCCAGATGATGTTCGATGGACTACTCGATACAACGAGTCGGACCCATTTGGCTCGCTCTACGGTTCCATGCACGAGACTGGTCACGGCACCTACGAGCAGGGCAGGAGGCGTGATCTGGACTTCCAGCCCGCTGGCGATGCCAATGGTTTGGGTGTCCACGAGAGTCAAAGCAGGCTCTGGGAAAATCAGGTCGGACGCTCTCGTGAGTTCTGCGAGTGGGCACTACCGCTATGGAAGGAATGTTTTCCAGAGAATATGGATGGAGTTACGGCTGAGCAGTTGTGGCAGGCTGTCAATCTCGTCGAACCCAGTCTGATTCGAGTTGAGGCTGACGAGGCGACTTACAATATCCACATCATGATTAGATACGAGCTCGAGAAGAAGCTTATCGCTGGCGATATAGAGGTAGACGACTTACCTGATGCATGGGATGACATGTACGATGAATTCCTTGGCATTAGGGCTCCCAATCGATCCCTAGGTGTCCTGCAGGATATCCACTGGTCTATGGGTGCCTTTGGTTACTTCCCGACATATACACTGGGCAACCTGTACGCTGCGCAGCTACTAGAAGCCGCACGCGAGGATTTACCTGAGCACGATGATCAAATGCGTCGTGGTGAATTCGGCGCCCTACTGGCTTGGATGCGTGAGCATGTCCACCAGAGAGGAAGCATCCTCGAACCAGCAGACCTAATCGAGGAGGCTACTGGCTCTCCTCCTTCTCCGGATTCTTTCGTCGACTATCTGCGCGATAAGGTAGAGCGGCTCTACGGATTGGCCGCATAGGCACAAACTACGATATGGATAGTCCCTATGTGGAGGCGTGACTAGGCTTGCTCTGTCTTCTGTCTCCTCGCTAAGAAGAGACATAGGAAGCCAATGTACGGTTCTCAGAATACACAAGGGGCGAGTCTATGCGGGCTCGCAGGAAGGTACTCTGGCATGCTGGATGACAGATTCTGGTGAACCAGTTTGGCAGGTCGAAATGACGGGTCCACTCAGCGATATCGACTTCGGAGATGACAGAGTATATGTTACCGAGTCTTCGATGGTTCACTGTCTACAGTATGACAGTGGGGAGATGGTTTGGAGCAGAGAATTGGAAGGATCTAGTGATTATGTTGTCACTACCAATGGAGGCGTCTGGGCAACCTCGTCCGTTTACGAGATTGTAATTGGAGATTATACCGAGTCAACGATATGGAAATTCACCGAATCTGGTGATGTAGAGAAAACATGGACCATCAGTGAGAGATGCTGGTTCTTTGGTTCATATGGTGAGGGTCTGTTGCTCGGCCTAGGTAGGCCTAGGTGCGGTGCTCTGAAAGTGGTGGATGGTCAGTTAGAGCATCTAGAACTTGGTAGTGGGCCTGTTACCTGCGGAGCTGCTATCGGCAAACGGATTCTTCTAGGCCACTCGGATGGCAAGATTAGCGAGTTTGGTAGTAGTACGGAGTTGGCGGGCAAATCACCAGTTAGTGCTGTCCTGGGAGTCGGGGATGAAATCATCGCGGGTTTCGAAGGCGGTGAGGTTGCCTCAAGTGCTGGTTGGAGTCACACCTCTGGAGGATCAGTTACGGCACTTTCTCTCGGCCCTTATCCTAGTGACAATCAGGTCATTTGGATTAGTTTGGGCAACGAAGTGATGGTTCTGAACAAAGATGATGGGGGCAACGTGCTAGAGTTAAGTCATGAGTGCAAGATTGGGAAAACGGATTCTAATGAGAGTCTGATTGTCCTAGGAGATACGGACGGCATCATTCATTTCGTAGAGGATGATGTACTCTCTCGGCGCCTGAGTGATGATATGGCGAATACAGGAGATAATGCAAGAAAGAGAGAGATGATGGACAGATTAAGGGGACTGCGGAAGAGTTGAAATGCAGTGGAAATTAACAATATATGACCCTTATTTCCGCTGTACTGCTCTGAAATAAAGAAAGGTTTAATTACCGC
>CAYYAH010000095.1:0-3727 GCA_964470075.1 uncultured Candidatus Poseidoniales archaeon | reverse complement strand
TTGAGCTATTGGGTCTGGAATTTGACTAGAATAAGCATCAGTGAGAGCCAAGGAAATACTCGCCGATTTCAGGATCGGTCAGGATATGCTGAGCATCCCCTGTGTGGACTATCTTGCCATTGGCCACGATGTATCCTCGGTCAGAGCGAGATAGAGAAAGGCGAGCGTTCTGCTCTACGATTAGGACCGTGATTCCCTGCTCACGCAGCGAGTCTATCCTCTCAATAATCTGCTGCTGGTAGAGCGGCGAGAGAGCAGCTGTGGGCTCGTCAAGCAGTAGGAATGACGGGTTAGAAATCAGGGCCCTGGAAATCGCAAGCATTTGGCGCTCGCCGCCAGAAAGTGAAGCAGCCACATCGTGAACTCTGTCTCGCAGGTCTGGGAACATCTCGAGAGACCTCTCAATCCTATCATTCAGAGTCGCTGTATCGAGAGTGTTTCCGCCCATCTGCAAGTTCTCCATGACAGAAAGTGAAGGGAACACGTTGTCGACTTGGGGAACATAGGCGATTCCGTGGTTGACGAGTTGGTCAGTTCTCCAACCCGAGACATCAGTACCACGGTATTTGACTCCGCCAGAGTAAAACGTCGCAATACCGAAGATGGTCTTGATGAGAGTCGACTTGCCACATCCATTGGGTCCGATGATGGTCACGAACTCTCCTTCATCTACGTGCATGTCGATTCCGTGAAGAATCTGAACTGAGCCGTACCCTCCTTGGAGGTCGGTGATTTCCAGCACTCTGGTCATTCAGCGCCCTCCTGTGGTTCCCCAGAAGCGCCTAGGTAGGCTTCGATGACTTCTCTATTACCTCTGACCTCATCGGGTGTTCCCTGCATCAGAATCTCTCCTTCATTCATCACGATGATTCTGTCAACCCCCTGTCTAAGTATGAAATCCATATTATGCTCGATGATTAGAACTGAAATTCCAGTCTCATCGACTATGTTCCTGAGATTGTTGAAGATCTTCATGGCCAGAGGTCCGGCCACCCCTGCAACCGGCTCGTCGAGCAACAGAAGTTTCGGATCACCCATCATCGAGCGGCCGATATCCACCAGTTTACTCTGTCCACCAGAGAGTTCGCTGGTCAGATTATGAGCCATATGAGGAACCTCCAACTGGTCCAATACTGCGTATGCCTTCTCTAGCCTCTCCTCTTCTTCGGGATTGGAACTAGGTGTTAGTATCGATCTGATTAGGTTGGCGATGTTGGAGCCAAACTGGTTCCTAGGTGGCACCAGTAGATTCTCAATAACCGTCATCTGACGCCATAGTCTAGTGTGCTGGAAGGTTCTCGTCATGCCGAGATTCTGAATCTGGTCTGGTCGCAACTCGGATACATCCTCTCCAAACATCTCGACGGAGCCAGTGGTCTGCTCCAGCAGGCCACTGATGCAGTTGAATGTGGTTGACTTGCCGCAACCGTTCGGGCCGATTAGCCCGACGAACTCACCTTCTCCAATCTCAAAAGATACGTCATTGACAGCGACCAGCCCGCCAAACTCTTTCCTCAATCCCTCTACTTTCAGTACTGAACTCATTCTGTCTCACCTCCAGCTTCGGCCAGCCTCACAGGTCTGCTCGGCACTTCCGGCAGAAGGCCCTTAGGATTGTACTTGAGCGAGAACAGCATCAAGGCACCGACTAGCATCACCTTGACGTAGGCCATGTTGGCTCCAGCAATCGAAACCTCCCCTGATATGTTGGTCACCGCGTCAATCGACTTGTCCTGCATCATTAGTGTGGTGAAAGCGAATACTGCTGAGCCGCAAATTCCAGTCTCAGTGATTCCTCTTGACCGGATTGCGATGCCTATCGCTGTCAGTACGAGGAACGCCTTGGTGGCAGCCCACTGGTCAGTCACCAGCCATTCGAACAGGCGGTCTATTCTGTCAGCAGTGGAATATAATGGTAGGTCAGGTGAGCTGGCTGCCACGAGGACATTGAACACGAACTCCATCAGCACGATGATTGAGGCACCGATTATCATTCCTCGATTATTTGCAGCCCCACCAATGACAAAGGCCGCCCAGACGAGGAAGGTCGATTTGGCTGGAGCCATGAAGGTGGGCTCGAAGCCTGTTAGCTTCCACGCCCAGAAAGCTCCTGCCAGCGCGGCAATCGCGGCTCCGAGTGCAAGGCTTGAGGCCTTGTGAGTGAGGACGTTGTGTCCGTGGTGTTGAGCCACTTCCTCGTCCTCACGAATCGCCTTCAGTATCCTGCCCCATGGAGATGCCATTAGAGATTCGAGCAGTCGCCAGACAATGAAAACGCAGATCATACCTAAAGCTGCTAGTAGCAAGAAGTACGGTGCAGGTTCACCAAGATTGAGAAGGTCACTGACTGAGGTGGCAGGAGATGAGACAAGAACATCGTCCCTGCAGTCATCGGCGCTGAGATGTACCATGCCCTCGCCGATATTGATATCGGAGCCGCAGAACCACCACTTCTTGAGTGGCAGGGTGAAGTTTCCGATTCCGATTGCAGACGCTATCGGGCCTGAACGCAGCAACGGTTCTCCGGCCAGTAGTACTCTGACTATCTCTCCCAGAGATATAGTGACGATTGCGAAGTAATCCATCCGCAGTCTAGCGGTTGGATAGGCTAGTGCCCATCCGAAAGCAGCGGATAGCAGAACTGCAACAATGGTTGCGGGGAGAATATCCCAGCCGTATCCATGCATCTCATGAGGTGCAGTAAGTACGCCTACTGTGATTGCGCCGACGCCGACGAAGAATATGACACCGAAGTTGACCATCCCGGTTACACCTGTATGCAGATTCAGGGAGAATGCCATCAGGATGAAGATGGAAAGTGTGAGCATCACATTGGAGACTTGGAAGGCTTTGCTCCAAGACATCGACTCCACATCTTCACTGATTGGCAGCCACCAGATGAATAGTAGTAGGATGAACAGCAACACTGCAAAGGTGATCCAAGATCCTGTGACTCCCTCCCTTCCGTACAATCGCAGGCTGGTGCTTCTGTCGAGAGATGATTTGGATTTGAAAATGCCATAGAACGACTCAGAGAGTTTTGTAGTCAGCCTCTCGATTGATGCGGACATTTTCTCCTTGTATGCGTCCACTACTGTCTTGTGCTTCCTGTCCCACTCTGACCAAGAGTTCCTGAGATTAGCAAGATTGGGCATTCTAATCCAATTCAGAGGATTGTTGGTTCTTGAGTTAATCTTCGCCGTGGACAAGTCTGACCCAGATAGTAGTTTACCCCCTTCATTTATTGCAAATACCCACAACAATAACGGGAATAGAGGCCATACTAACTCCCCGATGTCAACAATTAGGTTGGCCACCTGCAACTCGGTCTGCATCAGCTCAAACCATGACTCATCCAGTTCGGTCACAGTCTCAGAGAAGTACGGAGAGTCTTCGACAAGCAAGGTTCCATCGTCTCTTCCTGTAAGATGGGCCAGATTTGTCTCGGCAGAAAAATTGTCTAGACAAGCATCAGCGCAGGCTCCATCGGCAAACGAATTCTTCCCAACGAATCCTCCAATCTTGTGCATGACATACGATCCTATGGCGATGGCTGAGAAGGTGACAGTCCTATCCGGGCGGTTCCGCTTAAGGTGGTGGATTCCCAGTATGCCTGTAGGCAGAATAGCTAGAATTCCCGCAGTCTTCTTCGATTTTTCAGTTTCGGGTTTTCTATTCCGGAGTCTCTCAATCTTCCATTTCTCCCATGCATCTCCGATTCCCTCGG
>CAYYAH010000094.1:0-3956 GCA_964470075.1 uncultured Candidatus Poseidoniales archaeon | reverse complement strand
GTAATGTTGATGAGGGTTCCCTAAGGGAACCCTCAGGAATTGTGATTTAATGGCAGACGACTACGATGCAGAGAGCATTCAGGTGCTTGAGGGTCTAGAGGCCGTCAGAAAGCGCCCTGGTATGTATCTAGGCGACCCTCACGACGGTTCTGCTCTGCACCACTGTATCTGGGAGGTCGTCGACAATGCCGTCGACGAGCACTTGGCTGGACACAACTCTACGGTCGAGGTTAATCTGGAGAAGGATGGTTCTGTAACGGTAATTGACCACGGCAGGGGGATCCCAGTAGACAAGCATGCCGAAGAGGGCGTCAGTGCTGCCGAGGTCATCATGACCAAACTTCACGCTGGAGGCAAGTTCGACAATGAGGCCTACAAAGTAGCTGGGGGGCTCCACGGAGTAGGTGTCAGTGCTGTAAATGCCGTATCAGAGAAGCTATCCATGACCATTTACAGAGATGGTAAGGAGTGGAATCAGGAATACTCCAGAGGAGAAAGGAAGGCAGCACTCAAGGCGACTGGTAAATCCGACAGGACTGGGACTGAAATCAATTTCAAACCGGATCTGACTATTTTCAGTGATGTTGTAGAGTTCGATTTCGAGCAGATTAACACCCGGCTAAGAAGGACTGCATTCCTCAATGCCGGGCTACTAATTTGGCTACGAGACAATCGCGGCGAGAGCCTTGTAGAAATCGAACACAAGTACGACGGTGGACTCAGAGAATATGTCCAAGCAATGAACGAGAAGAAGGAGGCAATTCACGAGGAGGTCCTGCATGTCCTCGGCTCAAAGATGGGTGACAAGGGAGAGGTCTTCGTCGAAGTCGCCCTGCAGTGGACCGATGCTTATTCGGAGTCCGTCCATTGCTTCACCAACATCATCCACAATGCCGACGGTGGAACGCATCTCTCTGGACTCAAGAGTTCGTTAACACGTACTGTGAATACCTATGCCCAATCCAGAAAATTGCTCAAGAATGTCAGCAACCTCTCGGGTGATGACATTAGAGAAGGTCTCTCGGCGGTTGTCTCAATCAAGCATCCGGACCCCTCCTTCAACGCCCAGACCAAGTCCAAACTAGTCACTAGCGAGGTCTCCGGGATCGTTGAACAAATCGTCAACGATAAGCTGGGAGAGTACTTCGAAGAGAATCCATCTGTGGCCAAGTCCATTGTTGAGAAAGCCGTTCTAGCGAGTAAAGCCAGAGATGCAGCTCGCAAGGCCAGAGATTTGACTCGACGTAAGGGCGTACTCGAGGGCGGCGGTCTACCGGGACAATTGGCAGACTGTCAATCCAGAGATCCTGAAGAGTGTGAGTTATACATCGTCGAAGGAGAGAGTGCTGGTGGATCTGCCAAGACGGCCCGAGACAGACGTACTCAAGCCGTGTTGCCTCTACGTGGTAAAATCCTCAATGTCGAGAGGCAACAGAGGAATCTGACCAAGGTTTTCTCCAACGAGCAGATTCAGAGGATGATTAGGGCTTTGGGTGCAGGGGTCGGTAATGAGGAGGAGGACGAGGGTGCCTTCAATCCAGAGAAGTTACGTTATGGAAAAATCATCATCATGACTGATGCTGACATAGACGGAGCTCACATCAGGACTCTGATTCTGACCTTCCTATGGAGATTCATGCGCAGAGCGATAGTGAACGGTAATGTATTCATTGCAGCTCCTCCATTATTCTCAATCTCAAGAGGATCTCAGACAGAGTGGGTCCACAGCGAGAAAGATAGGGATTCTCTGGTCAAGAAGATGCAAAAGGAGGCCCCATCAGCGAAGATTGATGTTCAGCGGTACAAGGGTCTTGGTGAGATGAACCCAGATCAGTTGTGGCAGACTACCATGGACCCCGAAGTTCGGACCATGATGAAAGTTGAGATCAAGGATGCAGAGGAGGCTGATGCTCTGTTCTCGATTCTGATGGGAGAGGATGTCCCAGAACGGAGGGATTTCATCGAATTGAATGCGACTAATGTAACGTCGCTGGATGTGTGATTAGATGGTCGAAGAATTACTGCGTAGAGACATCTCTGAGGAGATGAAAGAGAGTTACATCAATTATGCCATGAGTGTCATCATTGGCAGAGCCCTTCCCGATGTAAGAGATGGACTCAAGCCAGTTCACCGCAGAATCCTCTGGGGTATGCACCAAGCCGGCCACTCGCATGAGAAAGGCTACAGCAAATCCGCTCGTTCCGTGGGCGAGGTTATGGGTAAGTTCCACCCTCATGGAGATCAAGCCCTTTACAACACGATGGTGCGGATGGCACAGGACTTCTCTCTGAGATATCCTCTGATTGACGGTCAGGGTAACTTCGGTTCGATAGATGGAGACCCTCCTGCCGCGATGAGGTATACCGAGAGTCGCTTGGATAAGCTGTCCAGACATATGCTTGAGGATATCAACAAGAATACAATCGATATGGAGCCGAACTTCGATGATACAGAGAGTGAACCCACAGTTCTTCCTGCAAGATTGCCAAATCTGCTACTCAATGGAAGTGATGGTATCGCTGTCGGGATGGCAACGAAGATTCCTCCACACAACCTCAATGAAGTAGCTGCAGCAATTAGATTCCATGTCGAGAGAGTGATTGAGCAGAACCGTAAGATTGGCCTAGACAATCCTCCGAAAATTGACGTCCTAGAGTACATGGAGTTCCTCAAGGGTCCAGACTTCCCGACCGGTGCTACGATTCACGGAATCGACGGAATTGTGGATATGTACAGTACTGGGAACGGTCGCTTCCACATCCGCTCTGATGTAGAAGTTGTTGACGACTCATCTGGCAAGAGATTGATTGTCCACTCGATTCCCTATCAGGTCAAGAAGGCTGGAATGTTACTGGGAATCGCCGAGCTTGTACAGAAGGAGCAAGTCAAGGGTATACGAGATATAAGAGACGAGTCCAGTAAGGAAGGAATCAGGGTCGTCATCGAGATTAAGCAGAACGCGGATCCTCATGCAGTTCTGAATCAACTCTACCAATCGAGTAGACTACAGGAATCGTACTCTGCGAACATGATGGGCATACTGAAGGGTGAGCCTGTTCAGCTCGACCTTTGCACAATACTCCACACACACGTACGTCACAGAGAATCAATCGTCGAGAGGCGTACACAATTTGACCTTGATAAGGCCGAAGCCCGGGCCCATATTCTGGAGGGTCTGATTAAGGCGCAGAAGCGCATGAGTGAGATTATTGAGGTCGGCAGGAACTCGGACTCAAGAGACCACTTCGAGAGATTCTTGAGAGGGGAGGAGAAGTATCCGAAAATCAAGCGCTTCGACTTCTCTGAAAGGCAAGCCAAGGCGATTGCTGAGAGGCGCTTATACCAACTTACCAAACTGAATGTTAAGGAGGTCACTGACGAACTCTCTAACCTCAAGGATTCGATAAAGGAATACAAGTCAATTCTTGACAGTCGAGTGAGGAGACTGGAAATCATCCTCGAAGAGCTTGACAAGTTAGTCGATAGGCATGGTGACGAGCGTCGTTCACACATCGACCCTACTCCGCTGTCGATGGATCGAGAGGACCTAGTCGCGGAGCAGGCCATAGTCATCTCACTAACTCAGGACAATTACATCCGGCACCTACCCGTAGAGGCTTTCAGACTACAGAACAGAGGGGGCAAGGGACTCAAAGGAGTCTCTACGAAGGAAGAAGATGCTCCTTCCAAGATTGTGACCTGCTTCTCGAAGGACAGATTGCTGTTCTTTACCGATAAGGGTCGAGTCTACGGATTACGTGCTTGGGAGACTCCTTCTGCTAGCAGACAGGGGAGAGGAACGCATATTCGTAATCTGCTCAGCGGAATCAGAGACGAAGAGAATGTTATCTCGATACTTCCGATGAGCAGGGACCTAATCGAGGAACCAGAAGAAAATTACCTAATTTTCGCCACAACAAATGGACGAATCAAGAAAAGTCGTCTATCCGAGTAC
>CAYYAH010000093.1:0-3971 GCA_964470075.1 uncultured Candidatus Poseidoniales archaeon | reverse complement strand
TCGGAATACCATCGTTTGCAATGGCCTACTGCCTCAAGTGAAAAATCGACCCCTACCAATCTGGCCGGAGAGTGTGTCTTGGCAATCCAACTTGCTCCTCCACCTCGGCCTGAACCAACCTCGAGGACATCTCGTCCTTCGAGGTCAACTCCTCTGATATTCATAGAGTAGAGTTGAATGAACATCCTGTTGGTTTCGTCCTCTTCTTCGAGTTCAGGCCCATTACCATCCTCGAAGCCGTAATTCATGAATCGGAACTCAGATTGGTCATTCGCTTTGGCGAGTTTTTGGTACCACCATTTCCACATCCGATTCTGGACTCTGCTTGGTGCAAATCTGAGCATGGTGACGAATAATCGAGCGGGCAGACCCATCTTCTTAGGGCTCGCCACGCGCATGTTTACCTACAACTTCCACTTAACAGAGCAGCCGATGCTGTCCGTCCTCTGGACAGAGATGGAATTGCCGGCTGCCATCTCATCCATAGCATCAGACAGCTCGGATGTCGATGCATGAGATGGATCTCGAGGTGAGTCATCGAGTCGGCCACGGTAAACGACCGTACCAGCGGAGTCTAGCATGTAAAATTCCGGGGTGCGCTCTGCGCCGTATGCAGTGGCAATATCCTGGCTCTCATCGTGCAGATATGCGTAGCCCATTCCGCGGTTGGCTCGCTTAACCATATTCTCCCATGAATCCGACTCGTAGTTCACAGGATCGTTGGAGTTGATACCGGCGAAACCTATTCCGCTAGAGGCTGCCTTAGCGGCGATGTATTCGATTCTGCCTTCTGAACCGACGACGTAGGGACAGTGGTTGCAGGTGAAGGCGATGATGGCTCCGTTCTCGCCCATTACATCGCTCAGACTCATCAATTCACCACCTATCGCTGGATTGGCATTCAGTAGTTCGAATTGTGGTGCTGCATCTCCTGGTTCTATCCCGTTAGCTCCCGGCATGTATTGGCGAGAGATGGAAAGCAGTTCAACTCTCTGCCTGCGGCCCCGTGCTCGGTGGTTCCAATGGATCTTTGCATTCCTCAAGTCTGCGGCGGGCCAAACGGTGTTCTGGGTCGACGTCGAGTACCCTTCTCCATGCCGCCGCAGCTTCCTTGCTGTCGCCTGTCTCGTGTAATATTGCAGCTATCCTGAGTCTCGCATCGATATGATGTGGATCATTCGCTGCAGCGTTCTCGAAGTCTTGTTTGGCATCGTCTATCCTACCGAAGTCAAGGTACAACAAGCCGCGCTGATACCATGCATCTGAATGAGTTGAGTCGATCTGCAGCGCGGCGTTGAGTGGTTTTTCTGCCTGCTCTGGTCTGCCTCTGGCAATCAGGCAGGTTCCAATGTGAACTAGTGCCATCGAGTGCTCAGGCTTGTACTCAAGCAGAGTCCGTAACTCGGCCTCGGCATCTCCCCAGTCACCGTTACTCATTTGGATTTCTGCTCTCCTTAGCCGAGCGATATTGAGTTCAGGATACGCGGATACCAGATGGTCGGCATCGTCGAGTGCTGATGCTAGGTCTCCCTTGAGCAGGGATGCCGAACATCGGTTGAGTCTGGCACGGACATGCTCGGGTTCGTTCACGAGAACTTTTGAGAATAGTGATATTGCCTCTGTTAGTCTGTTCTGACGCGCTGCAATCAGTCCTCTGACAAAGGGAATTGAGTTGTGATCATTGAGTAAGGTGGCTGCCTCTGCGATTAATGTGTCAGCCTGCTCAAGACGCCCG
This sequence comes from uncultured Candidatus Poseidoniales archaeon, assembly GCA_964470075.1. Lineage (GTDB taxonomy): Archaea > Thermoplasmatota > Poseidoniia > Poseidoniales > Thalassarchaeaceae > Thalassarchaeum. The sequence goes on along the minus strand of CAYYAH010000093.1, from coordinate 2,236 downwards.
AGATCGAGGCAGAGCTGGGCCTCTTCAAGGGGGATTGATGGGTGTTCGGGAATAAGTCTACGAGCTCTGGTTAATGCCACCTCAGCCTCGTTGGGCGCACCTTGGTAGCGCAGTGCTCTGGCTCGTCCTAGCCATGCGAGTCCATTCTCCCTGTCTCTTTCTATCGCAGCATCGAATGCTACCATTGCATCGAGCAGGATTATCTGATCATGACTACCTGTATTGTCTCGCTCATTCTCCGACTCGAGTAAGTGCAGCCTACCATCCATCACATGCATTGCAGCGCTGCCCCAAGCATCAGGAGGTGCTTCATCGAGAACCTTGCGAGACCAATCTGGAGAGTCTGCTCTCAGTAGAACTAAACTCAGTCTGGCCCTAGCCTCCGTGTCTTCCGGGTTGGTCTCTAGGCGCTCTTCTAACACAGCTCTAGCAGCATCTAGCCTACCGCTGTTCTCAAACACCTCAGACTCCAGTAATACTCCGTATTCGCCGAGCGCAGAAGCCCTGCGAATGCTCTGCAGTGCTTCCTTTGTCCTCTCCTCATCTGCTGAGAGCAGCTTGGCGTGAAGCAACCATGCCTCACCGTTATCAGGATTGATTTCTACCGCCTTCTCGACTGATTCCAGTGCAACTTGAATTTCACCAATCAGCAAGAGCCTGGCTGCTTTATCGAGCCAACCCGAAGATGTCTCTGGGTCGACTTTTGTCGGGTCAATCTCTGCGTTGACTTCTCGGGCCCTGTGAACTATGTCGGAGATTTCGGTCTGAGCCAATGATGTGTCAAACTCTATCCCTATCGCTTCGAGTCTCAACTTGTTGCGCTCAGTCCTCTCATCATCGGTTCCTGTCAGCAGCAATGCCTGTTCCTTGAGCACTGGAATATCGTCCGGTTCAACTGCGAGTAGTCTCTCGAGTGTTCGATCCAGTGCCTCGATTTCTCCCTCCTCACGATGAATCGCTGCAAGAGAGCGTAGTGCATCGGCGTCCTCTGCGCTGAGACTGTGTGCTCTCTGGTAGAAGTCTGAGGCTCGCATCTTGCGGTCGACTGCGTGGAACAATTCGCCCATTCTGCGATGTTCGCCGCCATTCAATTCAAGATCCTCGGAGCGCATCTCTGACTCATTGAGGATAGCATCCAATCGCTCGACCAAAGGAAGTAGTCCGGGTACGACCTCCTTTTTGCCATCGTCATCGGCTAGACCGGGATAATGAGCTAGAATAGTTCGGGCAGCGTGAGTAGCGATTGCTACTGCCTCATTTGAACTAATGTTAATCCCCTGTTGGAAGAGTAAGTCTTCTGCTGACTCGAGGGATTTGTGAGCATCGAGTAGGCCCTGAACCTCTGGTGTCTCACTGAGTACTGTGTCTACTCCTCTGGATAGTAGGTCAAGTCGTTGAGAAGTGTGAGATAAATCTCCTTGGAGGGCGCCCATTTTCTCTCTCATCCTCTCACGCTGACGTAATACCGCTTGATGTCTGAGCCATAGGGTGAGTAGTGCTATACCAAGTAGGGCATAGAGTGCTAGAACACCCATTGTGGAGTTTTCCATCCAGCCGCAGCGGAACTGCGCGACTTTTGATGGCTTCTGCGGATTCAAAGGCTGACGCGGCCATTGTTGGCGGGACTATGTCCCGCCGAAAGACCGGTGTTTGTCGTATCAGATGTTCTCTGTCGAATAAGCCTGTACGCCGCCCTTTCGAGTGACTGTGCCTACCGAGGTTCCCAGCACATTCTCAATACCGGCTCCTGAAGCCAGATCGAAGATTCGTGCAGTAACCTTACCAGCGAATACCAAGCCCTGAGCATTCTCAGAGGAGTTCAGCGCGTTCTCGAGGCTGCGGGCTCCGATTGGTTCCGATCCGGTTCCGTCCTCTTGGACGATTACGGCTTGATTGCGCTTCAGACCATCTAGCATTCCTGCCCAGGCCTTGACTTGATCAGGTGTATCAAGTGCTTCTTGGCCACGGCCGACCGAGCGGTCGTCGTCGATCTTGATTTCCTTCTGGATTCTAGCGACGACTTTGCCAGCAGACTCTTTTTGGGCCAGTGACTTCGTCACGACCTTCATTTCGAGGTGTTCAACCTCTCTACTGGTCGGTGCGAAAGCGACGTGGGTCAGGCTGTTGCCAAGTTCCCCACTAATCTCCATGAGTAGTAGCTTTCCGCCGCGGTCACCATCAAGGAAGGCTGTCACCGTCTTCTTGCCCTTGGCAAGTTTGGCTAGCTCCGGATTGA
>CAYYAH010000092.1:0-4094 GCA_964470075.1 uncultured Candidatus Poseidoniales archaeon | reverse complement strand
AGGTCATCTAGGTCGGCCTCTTCAGGAGAAACGCCCAGTAGCTCATCGATGACGCTATCAGAGGCCGCAGGAGCATCTTCCTCCTCGTCAATAGCTAAATCAGGACTCGTAGAAGAGGTGAATGATTGTGAGTCGTCTTCGATTACAAAGTCATCCTCATCATCGTCACTCAGACCTGCTGCCTCTCTGGACATCTGCTCTTCCAACTCAACCTCCAATGCACCCATCTCCCAAGGTTCTGGGGCAGCCTGTTGACGGGGCTTGATGAACAGTAGAGCGCCGATTAGAATCATCACAGCAGATACTAGCGCGACCAGCGTGTTCAGGTCGCCGTCCATCAGTTGGTCAAACCACGAATCGCTAGAGTCGCCCTCTCCACCTTCAGATGAGCCGAATGAGGATTCAGACCACGGCCTAATCTCGAGTGGGTCGACGGCGAGTCTGTGGACATCTCCGTCGAAGGCCACGACAGCGAGCCAGTGGCTGGCAGTATTGTCAACCTTCTCGCCTTCGATATCGGTGAGAATCATCATCGTAGTTGGATCATCTATCTCTCCCACTAAGGATGCATCTCCAGTAATCTCAAACGGATTAGGACTGACGAAGACACGATACTGGATGACCTGTGGGTCATTGGCATCATCCCATCGAATCTCGACATGGTCTCCGGACGGATTCCAATTGGCTCTAATTCCGGTTATCTCCGGTAAGTGCAAACCTGGATCCAGCGAATTCTCATCGACTAGGCTAATCATAGTCGATTGCAAGTTGGTGTCCCAGTAGTTGCCTGAGGAATCGACGGCTACAACGACCACCCAAATCGGTACAGATGGAGCGAGGGGTTGGCCATCAGACAGTATCTCTAGCAGAGCGGGCATCTCTGCATCTCTACCGAGAGTTAGTGCTGGCTCCATGTTTCCAAGTGAGCTGAATGGTGAGCCGGCAGCGGCGTATATTCTGTACTCTCCCAAATCTGATGCGTCACTCTCGGGGAAGGTCACAAACATACCGTCACCGTCGTCTGGGGCGCGGTCCTCAAGCATCGGAGCAGCGAGTCTGTTAGGTGGTGAGATGTCACCTCGATTATCGAGAGGGGCGACCAGTACCAGATGGTCGCTCATGTCTGTGAGGTGTACGTTCCCTTGGATGTCGTGAGTGGTAATTGTGACGTACAGAGGGGTGAGAGGGACTATCGGCTGAGGCGTCAGGGTGTCTACAGTACTACCATACATAGCAGTCGTCACAGTAATCTCCAGTTGGAGAGCTCCTCCAATCTGTCTTTGGTCAATCTCTAGTAGTCCACAGCCAGCGAGATCGTCACTGCACCTCTCCCAGATCTCTGTCAGGTCGTCAAGAGGGTAATCAGAAACCCAAATCACATAGTGGCTGAAGTCTGGAGCCAAGGAGCGGTTCCACAGGATATCAATGGCCGTCCCGTCATCCTCAGGGTGATCCCATGCACTCAGGCCCTCAACACGGTCTGGAGGTTGGCCCTGTCCCGCTACATTAGACATAGGTGTAGCCTCAACGACTAGTACGTCGTCCAGATTCTCGTTGCCCCAGTCGTCAGCTGCAACGACTCCAATCCAGTACACTACTCCATTCTGTAGAGTGCTCTCACCGATTGAATCAATCACAACCTCACCAGTGGTGCAGTCTGTAACGTAGGTGGCAACAGGCCAGCCGTCCACAGTCGAAGGAGGTTGGAATCCAGAGGCAGGTAGGATGTACACTGTGTGGTAGGTACAGTCCTCCTCATCATTGGGGGTCCAAGTAACTAGGATACGTCCTCCCTCATCGTTAGGCGCGTCTACGGCTATGGTATCTGCAATCGGAGCGGGTGGAATGCCATCATCCAAGCCGCCTGCAGTGACTACTGGTCCAACTACGGTGGCGTTAGCCGCATCGAACTGTCCTGCTTCATCAACACAGACTGCTGCGAACCAGTAAGTCTTGCTCTGCTCCAGTTGCAGAACGGTATTGTTACCTGCTGCATAGGAGACATCGATGTAATCAGATAATGCGATGGCGTTAGTAATTGGATACTGTACAGCCCAGATTCGAGTGCGGTCGGGATCTAACTCAGAACATGCTTCCCATTCCAACAGAATAGTTCCAGGGGCACCTCCAGAGACCGCTTCAGCGCTGAGCCATTCTGGGGGGAATGGAATCTCATCAGTCGGGGTTGCGCTATCCTCCCAAGATATTGGGAGGCCCACCGAGCCGTCTGCATATGCAATGGCAATAGCAGCCCGATATTCTCTGTCATCAGACAGCATGACCTCGTTGCCATCTCGGTCTGCAGAGGTGATGGTAGCACTGGTCTGCGACCAGTATGGTATCTCGATATAAGTCGAGAAATCGTCCAACTCCTCCTGTGATGGAATCCATTCCGGATTGTCAGTCGAGTCCCATACATACAGCCTGTAGGTGTACCATGCAGCGTCCTCGGCTGGTAGCCATGAAGCTTCGAGAACACCTCCACCGTCGTTAGGTCTGTCGAAGAAGGAAGTCATCTCAGTTGGTACTTCGATTCTCTCCCAGTCGTAGGTAATCCTGACTTGCAGAGAGCCGTTCTGAGGTGACTGCATCTGAATGTGAACCTGAGCCGAGTTAGTGCCTGGAGCTAGATTTGAGATAGCGGACTGGAATGATACCTGGATGTTGGGATTCATAGATGTCAGGTCCCATGAGCCTGAGTAGTTCAGGCTAGTAGACTGCGCCCATACCCATGCGCCGTCTTGTGGCGCAGACAGAGTAAGTGCACCTGTGTAGAGTGGTAGTTTGGTCGGAATCATCTGCTCGCTACCCTGAGGGATAACGATTGGATTCTCATCGTTGACCAGTACTGTGGACATTCCGGGACGTGAAGTGTTGGTGATATCCCATGAGTTCTGAGCATACAGAGCAGTCAGTGGGTCTGCTCTGCGTTGGTATCCTGTCTCCTGCTCTCTCAAGCTCTCAACAGGGTTGTACAAATACAGACCATCTTGAGAGATGATATAGAGGCCGGTTCCGTCTAGGAAGGCGTTTGAGATTCCAGGAATCAACTTGGAGGCGACTCTGGCATGATTTCCGCCCGAATGCACCACGTCCACTCCTCTAGGGCTGAGAACAGCCACGTAGTCACCGTCAGACAGCATCTGGAAGGGTGGCCAAGTCAGCAAGGACATCCTGCCCATACCAGACTCCATCTCCATCATGGTGGCATTCCAGTGTACTAATGGCTCGCTGTCTGTGGCAATATGTACACCCCAGTCATCAGTCGCTATCGCTCGAACGTCATTACTGGGAATCATATCGATGTTGTATGTCCCGTTGGCCGAATCGGTAGCGATGTCCCAAGCGGCCGCTCCTGGTCTAGTTGAGCCTTGGCCATTGTGCGAGATGAAGAGGGCTGCGTCGTGATGCAGAACAGTGGAAGTACCATCTGCGTTGTTAACGAGTCTGGAGGTTGCCTCGGCGAAAGTGATACCTGATACAGTGTTGCCAATCAGGCCGTCACCGAAGTCAAGTGTTGTGATAACTGAGAGATTGTTCTGATCTAGAACGGTCAGACCAGCGGCTCCTCCTGCTAGGACTGTGCCGTTGCCTTGAATCGGTGTGCTAATTGAGAACAGATGCTCGATTATCGGTGTTGGTAGGCCGTCAATTGTGGTGATTGGGTCGTCCCAATCGTCCTTGGTCGTATTCCACAGGCCAATACCGCCGTATGTTGCGACCATGATGTGGTCCCCGTACTCTAGGAAGTCTCTGACTATGTCACTGGGAAGACCTGCAATCAGACTGCCATGGCCCCAAGTCCTAGTGGCGGTGTTGAATCTCTGGAATCCTGCTGCTGATCCTTCATTACCCATCAGGCCGACATACATTGTGCCGTCGTCTTCGAGTACCATTCCATCCATTTGGGCGTGCAGGGCCGCCGGAGTAGGCGCGTAGATTCTGTTTGTCAGGTCAATTGACCACAGTCCGCGACCTGCAGTTGTGACCCAGAGTTCTTCACCATCGAGCTGCAGTGAGTTGATTACATCCTGATTTGCATTGTAGCCAAATTCCCAGCGTACCGAGCCGTTGGCCAGTCTTTCGCCCTGTAG
>CAYYAH010000091.1:0-4270 GCA_964470075.1 uncultured Candidatus Poseidoniales archaeon | reverse complement strand
TCATCGATGTGCGCGACGGTTTCCATCTGCGAAGTCGAAGGGCTGCTGACAAGAGTCATCGTGCCGTCTAGAGTCTCTCCTGTTTGTCTAGCCAGAACTCCCGATCCATCTCCTACCAGCATCATGCCAGTATTTGGCCCTCTGGGTTCCAGAGCAGGCCATGCGACAATCGAATTGGCAGAACCGACTAAGCCCATGTCTGATACCTGCCTTTGTGATCTGAACAGTAGTGCGGCAGTATCGTATGCATGCACTGTACTGCCTGCGAGGATGTGAAGCCAGCCATCGGTCAGAGCCATTCCCCGAACAACATTCGAAGAGAGCCAGTTGTTGGTCGACCAAGTCGCGAGCCAGGTTTCAGAGGATGTGTCGTATCGGTTTACTCCTCCTCCTATGGTGGCGATTAGCAGTAAGGAGTCCATGACTTGCAACTGAGAGATGGTGTTGGAAGTCAGCGAGTTGGCCGTACTCCATTGAGTATTGCTGCCAATGGTAACAGAAATTCCAGAAGAGTCAGATGAGGTGCTGTATTCGATTACTCTAACTCCGCTCTCAGATGTAGCGATGTATACCGTGTCGGATATGACTGCAATGTCTGTTGGACTCTCAGGCAGGTCCGATGAGCAGAAGTTGGTAGTCGTGGACGTGCTCTGACCCGATGCAATGTAATGCAGTTCGCAATCACTGACAAACCATATGATGCCCTCGTCATCTACTGTGATGGCATCAATAGGAGTGTCTTCCATCCAGTTGAGTAAGTCCGCATGCTCGGATGAGTCAACTAGACTTCGAGACAGTATCTTGCCATCTTGAGTTCCAATCAGGAGTCGATTCTGTGAGTCGTCGATAGCAAGGCTACTGCCATTGATGTCCAGCTCAATGTCAACAATCTTCTTGCTAGCTTGGTCATCTAGATGAAGCAGATCATCGTCGAGCAGAATGTACAGCCTACCATCCAGTGGGTTGGCGGCGCTGTCTTGAATCAAGACGCTAGTAGTTGAGAAAGATACTCTCGGATCAGCTGGCCTGAGGGCCTCGATAACTAAGTCGTCAATGGTAATCCCGCTGGGAAGCAGCCACGAAGCGTCACTGACAGAATTGGGTTGGAGCCAAGTATCGAGCACTCCGTCCTCTACCTCGGGTGGATTGTCTGTGAAAGAGTCCTGTCTGCCAAGGTCCCCGTAGTCCCTCCAATCCAGAATAGGAGTCTGGGTGTCCATCAGGGTAATCTGGGGCTCTGTTGCCCAGTAGCCCTCGCTGCCGTCCACGGCGAGCTCGAAAGTCAGGTTGGAAAGTTGGGCACCGGGTGCAAAATCGAGGAATAAATCTGCGTAGGCCATCGTTCCATTTGCAGGGTCAGCCCCAGTCGCATCGAGAGTAACCCAGCCGGTGTCATTGCTGCCTCCGGCGCCCCAAGCTCTGGGAGTTGCGTTGGACTCAATCTCCGTGTCCAAATCAGCAGGAGGTGCCGTAGCCCACGGCAGGGCTAGCATTAGTGTGGCTAGAAGAATAGCCAGACGCTGCTGCGACCGTAGGTCGCGGAAACTAACCGTTGACACAAATTGTCGCGTCATTGTGGAGATTAAGAAAGGAGTGGGTCTGTGATTGGGCAATGCTCATCCGCCGTAGGCGGAATTTTATGATACAACCTTTGAAAGTCCGAATCACAATACCGCGCTATACAGGGCTGATAATGCATTTTTCCTCATTAGGATAGCATCATAGCAGAGAGGTATGCCGGCTGTCCCCGGAGGGGAGTCCATGGAAGACGATGGTCTGCGCAAGGACGCGTTGGATTACCACGCATCGAAGCCGGCTGGAAAGATTACAGTGATGCCCACCAAACCCCATGGCACTCAACGTGAGTTGTCACTGGCCTATTCACCCGGTGTAGCATACCCCTGCAAGGAGATTGAGAGCGATCCTGACAACGCCTACAAGTACACCTCGAAGGGTAACCTCGTCGCCGTAGTCAGCAATGGAACAGCAGTTCTGGGGCTAGGTGACATCGGTGCGCTTGCAGGCAAGCCAGTGATGGAAGGGAAGGGTTTGCTGTTCAAGGCGTTCGCAGATATCGATGTGTTCGACATCGAGGTCGATAGAACCGATGTCGATGCTTTCGTCGAGGCAGTCAAGGCAATCGCACCTACATTCGGTGGAATCAACCTCGAGGACATCAAGGCACCAGAGTGTTTCGAAATTGAACAGCGATTGGTGGCTGAACTAGACATTCCGGTAATGCACGACGATCAGCATGGCACCGCGATTATCTCTGGAGCTGCTCTTCTTAATGGGCTAGAGGTCGTAGAGAAGGATATCGGCTCAGTAAAGGTCGTAGTCTCGGGTGCTGGGGCCTCAGCAATTTCATGCGCCCATCACTACATCAGACTCGGAGTCAAGCCTGGCAACATCATATTGGTCGACTCTACGGGGGTTCTAACCAAGTCACGTGAAGAAGCTGGTGAGCTCAATCAGTACAAGGCGCATTTCGCACTTGACATGCCTGATGGAGACCTCGCTTCGGCGATAGTGGGCGCCGATGTATTCCTTGGCCTGTCCAAGGGCGGTATTGTCAGCGGCGAGATGGTCTCGAAGATGGCTGACAGGCCTCTGATTTTCGCGCTAGCAAACCCGGATCCGGAAATCACTCCAAACGACGTCTATGCAGTACGCGAGGACGCGATAGTAGCAACCGGACGTTCAGACTACCCGAATCAAATCAACAACGTACTCGGATTCCCTTACATTTTCCGAGGGGCTCTCGATGTGAAATCTAAAGAAATTACAGAGGGCATGAAGATGGCCGCTACCCATGCCATCGCACAGCTGGCAAAGGAACCGGTTCCTGACGATGTTGCCGCAGCGTATGGTGGGGAGCAGTTGCAGTTCGGACCCGAGTACCTGATTCCCAAGCCATTCGATGCCAGAGTCCTGATCTGGGAGGCTAGTGCGGTAGCACAGGCTGCTGTGAATGAAGGAGTGGCAAGAATCTCTGCCGATGAGTTCGATGTCGAGCGTTACAGAGAGGAGCTTGAGTCTAGACTAGGACTGACCCGATCGATCATGAGACGTGTAATCAACATCGCCCGGAAGGATAGGAAGAGAATCGTATTCTCCGAGGGCGAAGATCCGACTATCATCAAGGCGGCATCTCAGTGCATCTCAGAGGGTATCTGCGAGCCGATTCTGCTAGGGCAATTGGAGCGCATTGAGGCGGTAAAGGAAGAGATGGGTCTCGACTTCGAATGCGAGACCATTGATGTCAGATACGACCCGCGCAGGAGGACAACATATGCTGACGAGTTGCACAACCTGAGAGGTCGCAAGGGACTCACTCGTGGTGATGCCGTGCGTCTACTGAAGTCAGCCACATACTTTGCTCCAATGATGGTCAAGGTGGGGGATGCGGATGGTTATCTTGGAGGTGTCTCGCATCACTATCCAGACATTGTCAAGCCGTGCCTTCATACAATCGGCCCTGACCCAGACTCGCACAGGATTGTGGGAATGTACATGATGACCGGCAATGGCCAATTGATGTTCATCGGTGATGCGACCATCAATATCTATCCAGACTCGCGTACGCTAGCAGAAATTGCAGTCCAGACCGCCAAGGTCGCAAGGAGATTTGGAGTCAAGCCCAAGGTAGCAATGCTCTCATTCTCGAACTTCGGTACCTCGCCTGAACTACGAACAGACAGGATAGAGGAGGCGATTTCAATCGCAAGGGAGTTAGACCCCGACCTGATTATCGATGGTCCGATGCAGGCTGACACCGCACTGGTGCCTGATATTCAGGAAGAATATCCGTTCATGGCCTTTGAGGGTGCGGCGAATGTACTGATCTGCCCCAACCTAGCTTCTGCAAACATCGCATACAAGCTGCTTCAGAGAATTGCAGGTGCTGAGATGACTGGTCCGATTCTCGAGGGTCTGTCAAAGCCAGCCCACGTCTTACAGAGAGGAGATAGTGTTCGTGAAGTTGTTCACATGGCAGCCATCTGTGCAGTCGATGCCCAGAGGCATGCTAGAGAGCGCCTATAGTTGGATTTGTAATCATGAGACCTTTTCTTGAACACCTGAACATTACCTCAACAGATGTTGATGAGACCATCCGATTCCTTCAGACCGCAATGCCGGAGTTCAGTATCAGAGGAGAGGGTGGGGGCGAGAAAGCACAGCGCTGGGTCCATGTCGGCACTGAGGACTCCTACCTGTGTGTGGAAGATCGTGGAGCTACTGAGAAGGGACCTCACAAGCCGTACGTTCA
>CAYYAH010000090.1:0-4367 GCA_964470075.1 uncultured Candidatus Poseidoniales archaeon | reverse complement strand
GTTTCCTGACGGAGCAACTCGGCCGCAGCAGTTCGTAGATCTCCTCCAGTCATGATAACAGAAAGATGCTCGATACATGCCTTTCTGAGATTGTAGTCTCGACTCCTTGCTCCATCAATAATCATCTTGCTGACCCTCGGATTCCTCATGTCGAGTCGCTTTAGAGCTCGGATAACCGACTTCCTTACTCCCGAATCGTCGTCTTGCATGGCTGCTTCGATTAGAATGGTGGCTATGGCGGGCTCTGCATTGGCTAACTGTAGCAATGTGCGGGAGGCATTTCTCCTGACTTGTGAATCTTCATCTTCTAGAGACCATCCTACTAGATCCCACCCTGTGGAACCGTGTCTTGTAGCGACAACTTTCAGGATTTTCGAACCCCTACGCCTGAGGTCTGTATCGTCCTCTCGAATTAGCTCGTCTAGATGTAGACATCCGGCCTCAGGCCAATTCTCAGCAGTTAATTTGAGCGCTTCGAATGCATTCTTTCGATGATTATTCTCAGGCCTTCTCAATTCCCTTCTTAGTATCTCTTCGCATCCTGATGGGAATACAGGTGCTACGAGGGTCAGACATTCCCTTGCTGCCCGGCAGACTTGCGGATGTTCATCCAGTAATCTATCCGATAGACACTGGAGTAGCCCATCATGCCTCTTTAGAGCCAATAATGGAAGCCCCCTGAGGGCAGCCACTCTAATTTCTTCATCATCATCGTCCAGACAATCTAGCATCACTTCGTGGGCTTCATCCAGCCTTCCTTCCAGAGCCATATGTAGTGCCAGAATACCATCGATTCTGACCGCAAAGGAGCCACCTTTTCCGCGGGAAACCTGAACACTAGATACATCTCCCTTTGCGAGAGGAATAATCTCGTGCTTCGGAATTCTCTGCCACGGTCCGTCTTCGGGCAGTAGACCTTGGATATTTACATCTACAGAAGCAGTAGAAGAGCCTATCTTCTTCCATGTCCGAGGGTCTCTAGCAACGTATCTGCGGGCCATCTTTTCGGCCCCCGATATCGCCCTATCTCTTCAATCAGTTGCCAAACTGCTCAATCAAGAGGGAGTAAGAATCAAGCATATCAGAGCAATCACACACACCGACAGACATGACGGATGAACAGTCAGTGGAACTTGGGTACCTGATTCATTCTGCTCTTTGGGACTCACCAGGACAAGCAGCTTCTCAAGATACACTCTCTAGGATATGGTCACTCGAACTTCAATGGTTCACTCCGCAGGAATCTGCTTCGATTATTGCTCATCTAACCACCAAAGGATGGCTCGTAGAAAATTCTGGGTTACTATCTGCAGCACCAGCATTAGTGCTCTCAAGACCTCCTCTCGGTTGGAGGCCAATGCTGAACAGTATTCTATCCGTGCGAGAGCTGGAATTAGATTTGAAGTCCTCAGAGTCCGAGCCAGAAGTTACTCAACCTGCGAGAACTCCTGAACCTAGGATTTCCGACCCAGAAGGTAGTGATTTACCTCCTGACAAGGCCGAGGGATCGATACCGAATCTGATTGAGATAATCTCGTCAGGTTCGGGGTTACAGAATAAGGAAGTGCTTCGTCGAGCACAGCGTAAACGTAGAGCTCTGGGGCCAGTAACTCTGTGGATGGCCCTAGCCTTAGTGGCGAGGGAACAAGGACTCGATATGGACGATATAGTATCTGCAATAGACCTTGAAACAAGTTAGTATCCATTGCCACTGCGGAACTCAGCAGCCAGAAGTCCCGGGAGGACTAGTAGGGCCATCACGAGAGAGAACAGAACGGAAATTGAACTGACAACCCCGAAGTCCTGAATCACCGGTATTGGAGATAAGAGCAGAACCATGAATCCACAAATCGTAGTACTGGCAGAGAGTAGTAATGCAGTTCCAGTGGTAGAATACATGTCCTGCATAGCCTCCCAAGTCCGCATTCCAGAGTTACGATTAGCTTCTATCCGCCTCCACACATGGATCGAATAGTCTATCCCTAGCCCTATGGTAAGTGCAGTGATCATTATTGTCAGAACATTCCAGTTAATTCCGAGCATCGCCATCGCTCCTACGACCCATGCACCAGCAAGTCCGACTGGCAGAATCACCACTAGCGACTGCCCCAGCCTACGAGTGAGCAGCACTAGGACCAGCATTGAGACAAACAGGCTGATTGCAGTCGACTCGACCTGAGAGAGGACGAGGCCAGAAAGTACATTGTTGAGGACAATAACATCGCCTGTGATATGGACTTGACCTCCTACTAGTCCGTCTTCTTCGAGAAGTTGGGCCTGCTTGATGAACACATCAGAGACCTCCTGAGCCTCCTCGCTGTTGCTGACCAAAACATCCACTCTCATCCTAAGATACTTGACCGCCCCTCCGTCTTCATTGAGAGCGACATACATACTCGTCCTCTCCGACCATGAGTCTCCTCTGAGAGGATCCCCGATGCTATCATTATCCAAAAGTGAAGAAACGGCGGCCGAAACATCACCATTAGAGAAGTCATCTGTTGGACCAAGCCCCCCGTCGAAAATTCCGAGATTGTAAGATTCTCCAAAAGATGGATCATTTTCTACAGCATCTCGTAATATCGTGTAAAGTCCATCGTAGGAGGGCCGTTGTGAGCCAGAGTTCGGATTGACCACTTCAGGTAAGGCCGAGATCCTACTGTCTAACCTCTCCAATCCTCTAAGCAAATCACGATCATCTTCTGCTAGAGATTCACTCCCATCATTAGGTTCGACCAACAGTATGACTGACTTCCACGCAGCAGCTTCGTAGGAATCGTACATTTCATTCCTGACTTCCATGATATCCATGCCTTCTTCAGATAGGAAATCAGTGAGTTCGAAACTGGTATCCAACTCTTTGATTGCCACTATCACCGAGCCCATGGTAATCATAGCTACAATCAGCAGAACTCTCGCCGTATTCCTGCGTTGGAAGCGAGTGGAAACATCGGCTAGACCATCCAGTCTCAAGCCCCGATGAAACATCTCACCTGCGCTCCTCTCCACTACCACGTGCACTGCACCAACAGTAATTGTGCTAGCAACGAAAGCTGAGACAACACCGAGAGCGAGAGTGAAACCGAACGTCCTGAGGGGAGGTAATTCAGAGAACATGTTGGCTAGGAAAGCGAATACTGTGGTGACCACAGCTAGAGATAAGGCTAGTCGCAGAACAGAGATTGATTCCACCCAAGCCTGAGCGGCACTGCTCGAACGATTCTTTGCAGCCTCGTAGGCTCTCTGTAGGTGAATCGAGTAATCTATCCCTAGTCCTAGAACTACAGGCGCCACAGCGACCTCTAGGACTGACAGTCGCATACCCAATAGAGTAACAATTCCATACGTCCAGACCAAAGCGGCGGACAGCCCCATTAGTGGTGCAGCAACCATCATGAAAGAGCGGAAGGCCAATGCCAGTAATGCTACGACGACGAGAACTGCAATTAGGAGTAACCATACTAAGTTGTCCATAGTGGACTCATTGATATCGTGACTTATGAGATCGTCAGAAATCACTCCGTAACTAAGGACACCTTGGTCACTGAGCAGACTTCTAATTCCTGCGGATAAATCACGCCTCTCTTCATTGCTGATATCACCACTAATCTCGATGACCCACATAGTGCTCGAGGCAATGGGAGTGGGATTGCCTTCCCCAGTATCCAACCATTCGCAGACTGAGTCATAGTCGAAGTTAGTGTGCAACATAGTAGAGGCTGCGAAAGACGCCGAAGCGATTGCCTGGTCGTTACCTATTGCATCCGAACACTCTTCTCCATTCGAGACCGCATCCAACAATTCTGTCCAATCCGAGAATTCCGAGAGATTCCTCGATTGTTCATCGCGCTCGTCTAGGGCAGTTTGGATGACTCCTGCAACATTGAGGTGCGAGATGATGAAACCATCGTTGTTTCTGGCATACTCTTCGACTCTATCGAGATCAACAGCAAGTTGCTGCAGAGCGCCCAACTCTAACACATTACACTGCGAGTCGTCGCAGGCATTACCTCCATCGGCGGACTCGCTATAAGGCCTGACATCAATGTACAGCAGATGTGGGGACGCCCCCATTTCCTCGTTAATCCGGTCTTCTGCTGAGTCAGAATCTGATTCGGGAGCGAAAGAAGAAATTTCAGTAGTGAATCCAGGGAAGTCCGTCAGAACCTGCAACATCACAGCTGTGAACAGGACGCTCACGACTACAATTGCCATCGATGATTTTTCGAACAGCCTCTCAAGGGCATCCGAGGATGTAATTCCCTCGGTCATGCGGCCGCCAATGAAACCTCATCTATAACTTAGGCTCCGATTGGACCCTTCGGGGTCCAACATAGGGATGAAAGCACTCAAAAGGGAGCGTCCGG
>CAYYAH010000089.1:0-4456 GCA_964470075.1 uncultured Candidatus Poseidoniales archaeon | reverse complement strand
CTTCCTCTACTGCTGCCTCGACTGCTCCTGTGTCTGCAGGAGTGAATCCGTTCTCATCTGACTTGGCGGAGAACCATTCCAGTCTGTGCTCAAAGCCAGAGTCGATACTTGGGCCTTCGAGCCATAGCATTCGAGCCATTGGCACTACGCCCTCCCTAGTTACTAGTCCTGTCTCGCGGGCATGGATAGCTAATGTTAGCACCTGCCATGGCACCTCTGTCTCGTCCCTAGCGCTTCCTTCTGCAACCTCCGCACGCAGATTGTCTAGGATTGTTGAGGCCCATGCCTTCGCAGGCAGGGGCGGGCATCCGAAGGGCCCTCTTTCAACTCCCATCAGCAGGATATCATCCATCTCTAAGCCTAGAATCGCATCGACTTGATTGTCGGAGATATCTGTCCCCTGAAGTCGCTTCCTTCTCTCCTCGGAGGTTAGTGGGAGTTCTCCATTGATGCTGTCCCAGTGTTCCTCGGTGATCTCTACCACAGGGATGTCAGTCTCGGGATACATCCTAGCCCCACCAGGTAGTGGCCGCATTGCAGTAGTTGTGCCATCGTCGGGCTGCCCTTTCCTGATTACGACGTTGCGAACTTCGCGCGGGATGCGGTGGTAAGCGATCCGGGCGCGCAGGACTACTGATTCCAATGCCAACTCTGCTTGCCACTCAGGAGCTATGCACAGAGCGAATGCATCCTCCTCAGATAGAGAGAGTGAATCCCTCACCGCTTCCACTTCAGACGAAGAGATACCGTATGCTGGCAGCTCATCCGAATGGAAAATACCTGCCACGCCGGCCACCTTCGCTGCACTGGCCAACTCTCTGCCGAGACGAGGTAGTTGCGCACCTTCGCCATCGGTCTGTTTCGACCCTAGTTTGTCGGCGAAACCAGAGAGTGCTACTGCCAGAGCCTTGGAACCGGAATCAAGGGAGTTGCGAACCATCTCTGAATCACATTTAGCAAATAACTCGGTCAGGTCGTGTGTATCGAAGGGGAGTTTTGCAGCCGCAGCCGCAGCCACTCTGTTTTCTATGGGCAACTCATCGTTTGACCTGTCCGGGGATAGTGGAGGAAGTCCTGCCTCGCTGCGCAAATCGCTTGCTAGACGATACATGTGGAGTTGTCTAGCCATCTCCAGACTAATGATTCGTGGAATCCAATCCAAGTCTTGACAACCCTTGATTTCAACTCGGTCGCCACACGCTATGCTGACATTGAGATCCTGGCGAATCGAACCAAGGCCTCTCCTGACTTTGCGCGTGTCTCTCAATAGTGTGCCTAAAGCAAGTGCAGTCTCACGCGCGTGCTCGGGAGATTTAATTTCGGGTGCTGTAGCAATCTCAACCAGAGGCATTCCGAGCCTATCTAAAGTGTAGTAGACCACTTCACCTGAAGATGATGGTTTGGTGTCGAGTTTTCTGGCTGAGTCTTCCTCAAGGCAGATTACATCTACGCCGACATCGCCCTCATCGGTCCGAACCACACCATCGGTTGCCACCAATGTAGTCCTTTGGAATCCACTAGTGTTTGAGCCGTCGACCACTGTCTTCCGCATTGCCTGTAGAGCAGATACCGGCCTAGCTTCCATCATTCCAGCCATTGTCAGAACAATGTCGATGGCTTCGTCGTCATGCTCGAGGGGTGGTGCTTCGTCCAATTCAATGAGTCCTGCATTTGGTGGTTGTATGTACACGAAAGAGCGGTTTCTCCTCTGCTCGAAGCGGGCCGCCACATCAACCTGCCCGGATTCTCCCTCGGAGGCTCTCAATCTGCGACTTGAGCGGGTCCAGATCTCTGGGATTTCATCGATGCTATAGTCAAACAACTCACTAGGCATCCTTGAGTGTAGTTTGCCAGTATCCAACTGCTGATGAATTTCCAACCCACACATGAAACCCAAGGCGACGGGGTCGAGTTCGTTCGCCGCGCTGATGTCACCTTGTGGTTCCATACTGAGCGCGAAGAGGCGCTGTTCAATAGACTCAGCGGGCGAACTGGTAGATATCGTTGCGAGGACTGAACAACTCGCCACTGACGAGCATGCGTTGGACTACATCATCCACGGCGGTCTCGGGAATCTTCCTAACAGAGGCAGCGTTGTAGATTTCTGTGATGTTCGCAGTACCGTCTCCGGCACTACAGATGTCTCTCACAATGTTGCGAATCGTCGTGTTGTTAGAACGAGCAGTGGCGGAGACACCTGAGTACAGTTCGGAGTCATCCTCGATGTTAGATTCCTCTCTCCAGTGTCTGAATACCGCTAGTGCTACCGTTGCATCCTCGCCCGTAGCGATATCTCTGAGGTGCATTCTCGCATGGGCCTCAGTAAGACGAATCAGTGCCTCAAGTGCACGGGCGGTAATGGGAATTACCTCAGAGTCGCCCATCTGATCTTCTCTGCCAAATGATTGGCGCTCGTTGGTGTAGTAGTCGAGTATCTTGGCCCTTGCATCAGCATTCAGATCGGGGTGATGGTTACGCTTGGCATAGGCGATATACTTGCGCAGGAATTCTAACGAGAGGTGCTCGGTGTCGTCCACGGAATATGCGTAGATTTCATCCTTAACCTCTTCAGACGGATCCAAACTGATGGCTTCCTCAATCTTGGTCTCACTGACGCCCTTGGTTCTGTTTTCGAGAATGTATTTTGCAATCCTCTCATCGTCCTCGACTTTGACTTCGTCTCTCATCATCCAGATGATATCAAATCTCGAAGCTAGGGGCGGAGGCAGTCCTGTCTCGCTGTATGAGCGCATGACACTCTGATTTGGACCTCGTTTCGAGAATCTGCCATCTTTCGGGTTGGCCGCTGCTAGAATGGCACAGCGTGAGGGGAGAGTTGCAGTAATTCCTCCCTTGGCGACGTTGATTTGCTGCTGTTCCATTGCTGGGTGCATGACCTTGCGGTCATCCTCGCTAATCTTGTCGAACTCATCAATAGCAGCCAGCCCTCTGTCAGATAGTGGTAGAACTCCGGCCTCCAACGCAAACCTACCATCTCCAAATGCATCTCTGACAGCTGCAGCAGTCAGGCCCGCACCCGAGACGCCGCCTCCAGATGCGAGCTTGCCGCGGGGAGAAATCTTGGACATATAGTTCAGGACTTGTGACTTGGCAACGCCTGGATCACCCATGAGTAGGATATGGATATCCCCGCGGGTTCTGGTTTTGTCCTGATTGATTCGTGAGACGCCACCAAACAACTGCAAGGATAGCGAGCGCTTGACGTAATGCATAACTCCGGTAGCGAAAACTGAGGGAGCGATGGAATTCTGCATCAGGCTAATCAAATCGTCTCTTCTGGAAATCTCGAGTATCTTCTCCTTATCCTCATTACTGATTTTAATTTCATTGAATGGGGTACTCTCGTGCTCTGAACTGATTAGGTGGTAGATTACATCGAACATCGGAGTCTTACGGTTTCTCCTGACCTCGCTGCGTACCACGGGTAAGACATTGGCGACGATTCTCTCCCCGGGCAGATGCCTGTTGACTTGATCGCCCTCAACTAGAACAGAGCCGCGGGTTGGCTGTGCTCCGCTGGGCACGCCCTCTGGTAACTCTTGAATCTCAATCCACTGGTTGTTGACCATCCGAGAAACATTGATGACGAGATTGAAACGGGTTGGATTGTCCTTCGAGTTGCGGCTCCCTCCACAACCAGAATCGGTTGGACAGCGGAGTGGTTCAATCAATTCTCTCTCATTCTTCTGTGCAACCTCGATTGTATTACCACAAGCCTCGCAGGTAAACACAGCAATGTGTAGTCTCGGCTTAAGATCGGAGATTTTGGTTATGATTACCTCTACAGAGCGGAGGCGTTCGATGTCTGCAGTACCGATGTCACGCAGGTTCCTTCTACTGTCTCTTGGCAGTTCTCCGACGCGAAGCGTCGCATCGATATCTTCGCCTCTCTCTCTACAAATCTCAACTAGGGTCTGTGAGCCTCTGTCGAGGATCTGACGAGGATGTTGAAGTACATCATCGGCGAATTCAGGGTCGAATGCCTGTAACTCGTGGAAGGGTACCTCTAGGTAAGGTTCAGACTGCTTGGAGAGGATGAGGAGAATATCATCCTCCTTGGCCTCAGTGAGGAAAGTCCTCCATCTCGCAGAGGAGTCATGTGCGGCCATTGTCATAGTTAGCACCGTCGGGCGCATGCCCTCCTTCTCGAGGTCTATGAATAGTGCGGCGGCTATATCCAACCCCTGTGCTTCCACTGCACTAACACTCCTGCTTCCAGTGACCAATTGAAGTCCTGAGGGCTTCCACTGCAGTATCCTGCAAGTTTCGCCGGAGGCAGTAGAAATCGGCCTTGGGATTCATTCAAGCACCGTTGCACAATCGCCCACTCATGGAACACACACGTTCAGGAAGTGACATCCTCGTGCGAATTGACCCTGAGGAAGAAATTCACGCGGCACTAAAGGAGCTGGCAGATGATCTTGGATTTGATGCG
>CAYYAH010000088.1:0-4708 GCA_964470075.1 uncultured Candidatus Poseidoniales archaeon | reverse complement strand
TCAGAGACCGCATAGGCTTCGTCAGCCAAGATCCGTTCTTGTTCTACGGAGATGTTAGGTCGAACGTTGCTTATGCTCGCGATGCTACAGATGAAGAAATCCAGAAGGCTCTAGAAATCGCTGGTGCTTGGGATTTTGTCTCAGAAATGTCTGACGGGATTGATACAATGGTTGGCGATCGAGGAGTGATGCTATCCGGAGGTCAGAGGGCCCGAATCGCCCTCGCTCGAGCATTGCTCAAGGACCCGGACCTACTGGTTCTAGACGAAGCATCAGCAGCACTTGATGCAGAGACTGAGAAGAGAATACAGATGTCACTGTTCGGAGGCCCAAATGGTGACTCAGATAGGATTACCATCGCAGTGGCACACCGTTTAGCCACAATTAGAAATGCAGACGAGATAATCGCTATGGTCGATGGTGCGATTGTAGAGCGAGGATCTCACACTGAACTTCTTGATAATGAGAATGTGTACGCCTCCCAATGGTCGATTCAGACTGGTGATCTCAGTGCTTCAGAGGCCTAATCTAGGATCTTGTTCTGTCGTCAATCTGCATCCCAGAATTACCACTAAATATCCTCCACCAGCCTCGCAATACACCCATTCCATAACTCCAGTGTAGAGTGAAGATAACGATTGGAGAGAGGAATACCGTACTTAGGCTCCGGTTTGGCGAGTTGCCCGCTGCTGAGCCATACCACGCGATTAGATTGTACAGAACGATTAACCATGGTAGGGCCAGAACACTTAATCTCTCCAATCCCAGTTCTAAAGCACTTAGGGAGAAGTCCCACCACGGCGAGGCTAGCCCACCGTTGTCCGAGCCCCAGTAGAAGGCTGCAAATGCAACAATCACAATAGGAGGGAATAATGCCACCATTGTGTGACTCCATGAACGCAAATCGGAATGCTGGTTACTAGCCAGAGTCCTGACTAATCCGTAATTCGAAATCTGCTTTTTGACCCGCGAGAGATTCCTTCTGCGATGCCACATTATCGCTGTTCTGTCAGTCCACAGTTGATGTCCAGCACTCCTGATTCTGTGGTCTAGTAGAACATCCTCTGCACCGATACTACCTTCAGGAAATCCGCCTATTTCATCGAGCACTGAGCGCCTGTATGCGGAGTTCACTCCAGGCAACTGCTCAACCTCTTCTAGTTCGGTCTCTCCAACCTTGCCGTAGTTTGTTCCAGCGGTGAAGATTCTACTGCAGAAACTGACATCGATGACCTGCTGCTGCAAGGTAGAGTGATCAGGAGGGCCAAAGTTTGGCCCCCCGACTCCAGCAACTTCAGACTGCTCGAACCAACGGCTCAATCTAGAAACCCACTCTTCTGGAACAATCACATCATCATCGGTGAACATTACCAGCTCGGACTCGGTTGCTGCGAGTGCGATATTACACGCATCTGCGCGTGTTCTGCAACCTTGATCATCGATGAATCGAATTCCTCGAGATTCAGCCTGCTGCCGCCCTAGATCATTGGTCGGGCCTACGACAACCACCTCTAGTGGCCCGAAGTAGTCCTGCGACTGTAGACCGTCCAGCACGATGCCTAATTCATCTGGATTTCCGAGGCTCGGAATAATGACGCAGACAGAACGACTCATGGCCCACGGCTCTAGTAGTCCCTCAAGAGGTCATAGGTCAGTCGTTAGTGACTCTTGGCGCTAGGAAGTAGGTCCAACTCGCACCACCATCATTGCTGTTCCAGTCCAGTCGCAATGGGTACTTATCTTGGAATCTGACTTGGACATCACTAGCCAGACCCGAAGCGAGTTTTCGGGTGAGTGGGTCGAGGAACTGCAGGCTGTAGGTGCCTTGTGTTGGTGAAGGACAAGTCAATTCACTGAGCTCACCAGATTCGAAACTCACATTCACACCCTCTCCTGCTTCTACAGTAACACTGACTCGCAACTCCTTACTGTCGATACTCAAATCAACTAATTCTCCAACGAACTTAGCAGCGCGAAGTGAGCGACTCAACTTCTCAGAATCTATGGTAGCGCTGCAATCGAAGTCGAGAACCGGTAACTTGGGGTCCGACATTGAGTTGGTATCTAGGCCCCGAAGAATACGATGAACCTGTCCAACTCTGACGTTAACGGCCCCGACTGCATCGTCATAGTCAATCTCGACTAAATCAGAGGGGCCCGCAAGTGTCAACAGGTCGCGCAATTTGCCCAATTCCAAGCCAATCTCAACCGGTTCGCACTCATAGGTTTCGAAACAAGCATCAGAGATTGTTGCAGAAAGAAGTGCAACGTGAGAACCATCTACTACATTGACAGTGAGTCCTTTCTCGCCCCAACTCATCTTTGCTTCTTCAGTGAGAACGGAGAGAAGATCAACAATCTCTCTCATCAGTTGCGTGTTTGCCGTGACTCTAAGCATCATTACACCTCGTCTGTGTTGTATTCTAGTATTGGAGGTCTTTCATCCTTCGTGGCAGACCTTTGAACGCCTATTGGTACTCCCTGAACTTCTTGCCACAGTTCTTGCAGGTGCAGATTTTCGTCTCGGGCTCATCCGAACTTCTCGTTTGCATCAAGACCACAAAAATCTCGTTTTCGTCGCACTCTGGACAGCGAATATCACCAACTCTGAGCACGCCCTTACCCTCTTCTTCTTCCACAACCTCGGTTAAATGCTTCAGCGACTTCTCCGAACCTGATGCAGTAGCGTTGGCAAGATCAATGGTCTCACCAGTCATCGGGTCAGTAAATTTACCACCAGTCCCATCATCACCGCTCAAGGGTCCCTCGTAACCACATTTGTAGTTCGGGCACTTGATGTTTCCAGATGCATCTGGATACGATAGTGCTCCGCACTCAGGACAAAACATCTCACTCAAACCCTAGCCGGGACTCGACCAACCGAACAGGGACAAACCAACCGTCTATTCAACTATTCTGTGAATTGACTTCTTCGAAGCATCACAGAAGCGATTGCAACCGCACCGTTCAAGCCCCACAGCGCCGCCCAGCATATGTGAGGATACATTTCGATTGGAGGATGGCCCGGGTGCTCGACGACGATGCGAACATCGTAGATGAGATCGCATGGTCTTCCAAGCGTTCAGTTAGAGCACTTACCAATCGTCTTGCGGAACTTCAGTCAGGAGCACTGAGTCCGGAGGCAAAGACACTCGTAGATAGATTTCCGAATGCGCAACCAGATAGCATGGCTTCAATCTCTGACCCGGAATGGCCTGAATTGAGCGACGATGAGAATGCTATGGTATCCGAAGCCTCTGCTAGTTTGGCCAAGAGAGGTGTTGCAAGTTCTGCTGCCGATCCGGATCGCAGACTCGACATGCTATCAGGAGCAACTACTGAGCTCCGTGCAGCATGGGGGACCAGCGAGTCTAGGTGCGTTGAGTGGGCAGGATTGTTCCTGCCAGATGCTGATTTGGACGGACAGAGGGAGCAGATCCCAGGAACCATTTCTGAGTCGGAATCGATTGAGATGGCCGCTACAACTCTGGGTTTACAAGCTCCTAAACATCCTCCAAGCGAGCAGGAATGGGAAGCATTGCGCGCACAAGCGAAAGGAGTGATCGATTTGGCCGATAGATTAGATTCAGCTGAGCAGGCTACCCGCGCACTGGCACAGCAGCATGTACCGACTCTGAGCCTTCTCGTAGGTCCGCTAGGGGCAGCCAAGATGGTGACTCTTGCAGGCGGTCGAGAGAGACTGGCACGTATGCCGAGCGGTAGCCTACAGGTCCTAGGAGCTAGTGGAGCTATGGCAGCACACCGGAGAGGAGCACCTCCTCCAAAGCACTCTCCAATTCTTTTCTCATTACCACAGATTTCTAGAGCCCCTAGGTGGGTTCGTGGTAAGATTGCCCGTTATCTTGCAGGAAAGTGTTCGATTGCAGTCAGGGTAGACCATTTCGACGGAGAGCCTTGGGGAGACGAACAGATCGATGAGATCAACCAAGAATGCCAGAACATCAAGGACAGGTTCCCAAGGCCACCCAAGAGGAGGTAAGCATGGCTCGTAAGCCAGTGAAACTCGCATGGGGGGTGCGCCGGGAAGGACGCTCGCTATGGACTAGGAACGCTGTCAGGGGTGTTTCAGTAAGAGGAGAGCGGAGGAAGACAGATTCGAAAATAGAATGGAGAGCTTGGGCAGCGTCGAAATCAAAAGTCGCTGCTGCATTGTTGAGGACTTCCAATAACCCCTCTGAATTGCTTCCAGAAACGGGCTCAACGTGCCTGTATCTAGGTGCTTCTTACGGCTCAACAGTAAGTCATATTCACGACCATGTCTGTGGTTCGGGAAATCATCACAGTGGCCAAGTTGTGGCGGTGGAGATTTCACCTCGCGCGATGCGAGAACTCTCTGCTCTTGCTACCAGAAGAATTGGATTAGTTCCGGTTCTCGGAGATGCGCGAGTACCTAGCCAAATTGCACCATTCATCCGTGGCAAGGCCGACTGGATTCACCAAGACCTGAGTATAGCAGATCAGGCTCAGACTTTTGTGAAAATGACTCAGGCCTTCCTAAGGCCAGGGGGCACTGGATTGTTGTCATTGAAGGCAGCTAGTGAGAGAGCATCACAAGGAGACGACGTCAGTAGGTTTGCAAAGGCTGAAGGAATCATCAAGGAATCCAATCTAGAACTAATCGAGAGAATCGATCTCACTGGATTGGAGGAACAGCACGTAGTTTTCCATGTTAGAGTTTAGAGATTCC
>CAYYAH010000087.1:0-4716 GCA_964470075.1 uncultured Candidatus Poseidoniales archaeon | reverse complement strand
AACGTCATCGCTGGCATCTTCATCATTATCGACAGACCATTCCGAGAGGGCGAGCGAATACTGCTGCCCAAGAAATTGGGGGGAATATACAGCAGTTGGGGGGACGTTGTTGAAATCGGCCTGCGCACCACCCACGTACGATCAACCGATGGAGTCTTACTGACGATTCCTAACAAGTTGCTGACTAAGGACGCAGTGGCCAACTTCAGTCATAGTGAACTCAGGGTTAGGATTCGACTTGGACTAACAGCTACATGGAACAACGTCACAAAGGCAGAGGAGATAGTGACAGACATTGCGAACAACCATGCCGAAATCAGCCAAAAACCAAAACCTCCTGGAGTCGTTCTGAGGGACTTCGGTGATCAAGAAGTCATCATGGAGATTCGCTACTATGTCGACAACGCACGTAAGATGAGATCTTCGAAGTCATCCTTCGTCACAGAGATTCTCAAGCAGTTCGAGGAGCAGAAGGTGACCCTCGCCTTCCCTGTAAGAGTCAATATGAACAGCGACGTTGACTTGGAAGAACTCGGGTTCTAGTAGTCAATCCAGTGCGCAACACCGTCGTGTATTGTTCGACGGAAGGTGAGCAGAGTCAACTCTGGTCCGTTCAGAGCCACGGTCACCTTAGCCCCTCTAGTGAAGTGAGTTTCATCCCAACCGTCACCGACGATGTAGCCACGGTGCATATCGCTAGTAATCACAGTCGGTTCACTAGCCCACTCCCAGTATGAACCGTCGTCGAACCGCTCGCTTCTGGGCAAGTCTCTAGCTGCAAACAGATATCTCGAACTCAACTCGTTAGCAGGGAATCGTGTCCCTTCGATATCGACAACGTGCCTGAACCACGCACCCTGCCCTAGGAAAGTGGAGAACAAGCACCCAGAGGATCGCTGAATTACATCTATCGCATTAGTATCCGAGCCTCTCTGGAGTCGGTAGCGTGAAGGCTGGTATTGGTGAGTGTTAGCGATGATGATGTCGTTGAGGGCTGGATCTGAAAGAATCTTCTTTCCACTAGTTGTGATTATCTCGGCTTGGAGCCGAGGTAGCAAGTTCACAATCGCTTCACCATTGAGAGATGCTCTGAGATCTTCTCCGAAGCTATCTGGATCGCTTCCCATGTAAAATCCGTAAGACCCGTCCTCATCATCATCCTGAGGGTGGCTGTTGACTCCCATGACAGGAATATTGCTACCAATTGAGTGGGCAATAGATGTCAGAGTACCATCGCCACCTAGGATGACTGCAAGATCCCTATCAGTGAAATCATCACTGGTAACAGTCTCTCTGACCTTGTACTCGACTGCAACTTCACCTTCCTCGGACAAATGGTCCAATTCGGCCTTGACCTTGAGCAATGATTCGTCGTGTACCTCCTCGAAGTTCTTCTTGAAGACAACAAGGACCTTCTTGGCAGCCATGCTTACTCTCCTGCATGCAGCGCTAGTGCCCGTCCCATATAGGAGCGACGCAACACAGAACTGGATTTAGGATGACGGTTGAGCGTGAAACTCATGACTCATGTACAATCCCGAGTGAGCGTGAGAGTCGCCGCATTGACCACTCTGTTGTTGCTTAGTACAGCGATTTCGGGTTGTCTCAGTGTACCAGAAGAGGAATGTGTAGGAATTGATTGCTTCCCTTTGCATTCAGATGCCCTTTCTGACATCCTAGCCTCCCCTGATTCCTTTGATGTAGTGGCCTTAGCCGTCACGAACGATAAACTCAGGATTGTAACCACGACGACTTACGAAGACAATGGTCAGTTCGCCGAAGTACGCTGGGATGTGGCCAAGGACGACACCTCCCAACTACGTTCGATTGCGATGAGGATGACAATAGGGACTACTACCATTGACAACGAGGTCATTGAGGGACAGTCTACTACGAATATCAGAACTGAAGGAGGTTGGTTCGAAGGCAGAGATGAGGTGCCTGAGTATTCCGATCCATTCATCGAACTGGCCCAACTCTCTACTCAACAACCAAATGGGCTCTGGCCGCCATTCGCATTCGACACAACCACTGTGGCAGACTTGACGTGGACTATCTCAGGAGACCCCACCTCAACTCAGCAAATCGCATCGGCCAGCAATGAAACACACACTATCATCGTAGAACTGATGGGCTCTCCTCCAAAGATTACCGGAATTGAGACTTATTCGGGAGATGAGAACACATTCATTCTCACGGTCACAACCGGTGACTCTGTTTCAATAGAATTGCAGGAGGATTTGCCTCGAATTCCGGTCGGATTCAGTATCGATGTTCAACCGATACAAGTTGGCGACACCACAGTTTGGTATGGCCAAATTCCCGAAGAAATGTCTACAGAAATCGACCCCTCTCAATTGGAGTTCCATGGCCTGGTCACGTTAGATGGTTCAACTTCTTCTGTAGCGATGATGAATGTGGGCCAAGAATCATCCAATATCACCCTAGATGATGGAACATGGTGGGAATTCAATTGGGTAGACTTCCCGATGCCCGGATATTTCTCGGCTGGAGACTTGTATCAAATCAAGACCAATTCCACCGGCGAGATTGCTGCTGCTGTCTTTGATTCCTGGGCCCAGCGGTGGGCCGGCGGACCTTTGGCCGAATGATTGGATGAGTATCTTCAAACACTTCTGTCATGACGCTTGCACATGGATGGGAGCAGACATCCTCTGATGAGGCTCCTAGAACATCTCAAAGAGCACAGGACAACGGTCTTCCTAGCTTCGTTTTGTTCAATCATCAACAAGGTGTGGGACCTAGCCCCTCCTGTCTTAATCGGGATGGCAATCGATGTGGTTGCAGCGCAAGAAAACTCATTCCTAGCTCAGTTTGGCTACACTGATGTATACGACCAACTGTACATCTTAACTGGAATTACAGTAGTGATATGGGTTCTTGAGTCTCTTTTCCAATACTTCTACGCAGTGTTATGGAGAAATCTTGCTCAGACTGCTCAGCACGAACTTAGGATGTCTACCTATACTCACATCCAAGACCTCGAGATGCAGTGGTTCTCCGAGCAGCCAACTGGCAGCCTGATGGCAATAATGAATGACGACGTGAATCAGCTCGAACGCTTCCTCGACCAAGGTGCAACTGATCTCCTACACGTTGCTACTACAATCATTGTTGTCGGCGCAATAATGATCTCAGTTGCCCCAGAGGTCGCCTTGCTGGCAATTCTCCCTGTTCCAATCATCGTCACTGGTTCGTTCATCTACCAGCGCAGAATAGGGGTGAGGTATAGCAAGGTCAGAGGCAAGGTTGCCGATCTTAACGCGCTGTTGAACAACAATTTGCATGGAATTACGACAATCAAGTCGTTTACCGCAGAGCAGCGTGAGGTCGATAGGGTCGGAGAGGTATCGACCTCCTACAGAGAGGCAAACAGAGAGGCAATAAGACTCTCTGCATCCTTCGTACCGATTATCAGGATGGCAATCCTATTCGCTTTCACAGCTAACATGCTGGTAGGAGGTTGGTTCGCCCTAGATGGAAAAATAAGTCTCGGTGCCTATTCTGTTATTGTGTTCATCACCCAGAGATTATTGTGGCCACTCACAAGACTGGGCGAGACCTTCGACCTCTACCAACGAGCCATGGCATCGACCTCCAGAGTGCTCGACCTGCTCGACACAGAGATTGGGATTGTAGAGGGAGACACCAAGCTTGAGGGGGCCGAAGGTGAAATCAGTTTCAACGACTTAGGTTTCTCCTATCCGGATAGAGAGACCGTGCTAGAGGGAGTTAACCTAACTATTCCGGCCGGAGAGACTGTGGGACTTGTCGGATCTACCGGTTCCGGTAAGACCACACTGGTCAGGCTACTACTCAGGTTCCACGACCCCGATTCAGGCTCAGTCTCTCTAGATGGCCACGACGTCAGGGACCTTACACTGGACTCTCTCAGGGGTTCAGTCTCACTTGTTAGCCAGACGACCACTCTATTCCCTGGAAGCGTGCGTGATAACATACTCTATGGCGATCCTTCAGCCGATGAGGAATCGGTTATCGAAGCCGCTAGAGTCGCAGAAGCACTCCCCTTCATCGAGAATCTTCCTCAAGGATGGGATACCGACATAGGCGAGGGAGGACACAGGCTCTCTGGAGGCCAACGTCAGAGAATTGCAATTGCCAGAGCGGTACTCAAGGACGCCCCTATACTGGTACTAGATGAAGCAACCAGCAACGTCGACAACGAGACCGAAGCAGCATTGAAACGCTCAATCGAGAAGATTTCAGTCGGCAGGACAACCCTGATTATCGCACATCGTCTTTCGACAGTAAGGAATGCAGACACCATTGCAGTTCTGGGCCAAGGTTCGATTTCAGAGACAGGCACCCACGAGGAACTGCTCAATGGCAACGGGCTATATCCTAGACTCTGGGCCGTTCAGACAGGAGAGGTCTCGCAATGAGTGATGAGAGAGGATTGCCCAGACTTACTGAACTAGCTCAGACAATCGGGTTTGAGATTACTGAATTCAAGGAAGGCAGTTGTATCGTCGAGTGCACAATTCGTGAAGATCACCTGAACATGGGAGGAGTGGCTCATGGAGGTATTCATGCAACTCTACTCGATTCAGCAATGGGCGGAACTTTAGTTTCCACTTTGTCAAAAGAGGAATGGTGTGCGACTGCACAGATCGACATCTCATACCTCAACGCAGTCGGAGTCGGAGAGAGGCTAATCGCTTCGGGCGAAGTGGC
>CAYYAH010000086.1:0-4763 GCA_964470075.1 uncultured Candidatus Poseidoniales archaeon | reverse complement strand
CGGAACTTTCCACCAGTCTCAAACAGTGCCTGAGTGACTTGTCCGACTGTGCAGTACTCGACTATATCCATCATCACCTCGAACAGGTTTCCGCCCTCACGAGCTACCTGCTTTAGCCTAGCAAGACCAGCCTCTGCCTCGGCTGCATGAGTCTCCTTGAACGCCTTGTTACGATCGATTACCATCTGCCTCTCGGCCTCATCCGAACGCGTGACATCGACATCGAAGTCGTCAGCGGACATCACAGCAGAACCCTCGTCAATGTAGGTATTGACGCCCACTATCGGAAGCTCCCCGGAGTGCTTGCGCTGCTCATACACCATCGACTCATCTTGGATGCGATTGCGCTGGTAATTGACCTCTAGTGATCCCAGAACACCACCACGTGCATGCATTTCCTCGAAGATTCTCAGGACCTGTTCTTCCACATTGTCAGTTAACCATTCAGCAAAGTAAGAGCCCTGTAATGGATTCTCATTTTGCAGCCAGCCGTACTCCTTGGACAGGATTAACTGGATTGCCACAGCATCTCTGACGGTGTCCTCGGTAGGTGTCCCGAAAGCCTCATCGCGACTGTTTGTATGTAGAGAGTTGGCGTTGTCAGCGAGGGCATAGAGGGCCTGCAGAGTGGTGCGATAGTCGTTCCAAGTAAACTCCTGAGAGTGCAGGCTGCGCCCACTTCCCTGAATGTGGTACTTGAGTTTCTGACCTCGCTCATCGACACCATAGAGGTCGCGCATAGCGATGGCCCAGATTCTACGACTTACTCGTCCAATTACGGCGTACTCGGGGTCCATGCCATTGGAGAAGAACCAACTGAAATTTCGAAGGAACTTGTCAGCATCCAGACCGCGCGCGTTGAACAACTCGACATAGGTCAAACCATTCGATAGAGTGAGTGCTGCCTGACTGATTGGATTAGCTCCAGCCTCGTCAATGTGATAGCCCGAGATTGAGACGAAGTAATGGTTACGAACATCATTGTCTACATAGAATTCAGCCACATCACCCATCATCCTCAGGGCCGTGTCGAGATTGAAAACCAAGGTGTTCTGTCCCATGGCCTCCTTGAGTTGATCCGCCTGGACAGTGCCTCGGACGGTGCTGAGCGTCCTCGCCCTGATTTCCGCATGCTCTTCATCGGTCGGATCTCTGCCATTCTCTTCTACGAACTTGATCACTTGCTGGCGGATTGCTACGGTGAAGAAGGCAGCAAGATGCCACCAGTAGTTGCCATTGATTGTCTTAGATACGGACGTGTTGGGGGCGCACAAATCGAAACCCTCGAACAACTTCTCCATCTCATCAACTGTGCTGATAGAGACTCCTGATTCGCAAACCTTTCCGAAGATGTCGAGCCTCTCTACGGGGTCGTGCCCATACAGGCTGGGTGAATCGAAGGCGACTGATAGCCGGTTGAATGGTTGGTCCTTGGATAGGAAGTGGTATCGCTTGTTGGTACGTTCGGCACTCCCTTCGCCAGCGAACATTCTGACTGGTAACTCGTCAGCACGCTTGAACGGAAACACTCCTCCAGTGTAAGGGAATGATCCGGGTGCATTTTCTCTGCGAATCCACTCGAGCCTGTCGCCCCAATCCTCTGTGTCCGGTAGTGCTACTCGGGGCAAATTAAGTCCTGAAAGCGTAGTCCTAGTGGTCTCGACAGGGATCTCCTTACCTCTGACTGTGTAACTTGCCTCGCCCGACCTGTAAGCGGAGGCTCTGGCATCGAACTCTTCGAGAGCACGCCAAGCCTCCTTGGGTACCTCTGACCTCACAGCAACAGCCTCTTCGGACAAATCGTCTGCAGCTGCATCTTTGCCGCTTGAGCGCATCTGTCCGGCCGAAGCTTCGAGTTGCTGAACAAGCCTAACTCTGCGAACAGCCTCATTGGACCTGTCATGATAACTGCGAACAGCAGCAGCTACTTCTGCCAAGTATCCCTGCCTCTCTGACGGAATAGGGTTCGAGCGATGTGGCAGACCATCCTTACCGACTCTAGCTGGAGTCGCAGTAAAGCCTGCACCATGCTCTTCACGCAGGACGTCAGACAATCTCTCCCAGAGCATGTCAACTCCAGCATCTGCGAATTGACTTGCAATTGTTGGAATCACAGGCAGAGTTGAATCATCTGCATCCCACATCTCTCGATTACGCTTGAACTGCTTGCGAATCTCAGATAGGGCTTCTTCCGAACCTCTTCGGTCGAACTTGTTGAGCACAATGAGATCGGCCGCATCCAGCATCTCCAATTTCTCTAGTTGGCTTGGAGCTCCATACTCGCGAGTTGTCACATACATTGAGACATCAGCGACCTCGGTAATCGCATCATCACCCTGGCCGATACCACTTGTCTCTACAAACACCATGTCGAACCCGACTGCTTGACAGACCTGAATTGCCCTGTCCACACAGTCAGCAATTTCTCGTCCACTTTCTCTACTGGCAAATGAACGCATGAACAGGTTCTCGTCAGAGAGCGAGTTCATCCTGATTCTGTCGCCCAGCAGCGCTCCACCAGTTCGCTTGCGTGTAGGATCAGTTGCAAGAAGGGCGATTTTCATCCCCGGATTGTCTCGCTGAATTCTCAGCATAATTTCATCGGTCAGACTGGACTTACCTGCTCCCCCAGTTCCTGTCAATCCAACTACTGGGCAAGCCTCGCTGTCTGGGCGTGAGCGAACTCTCTCCAGTGCAGTCGAGAATGCGCTCTCGTCACCGTTCTCTGCTAGAGTTAGTAACCTCGAGACGGCCCCATGATCATCAGCCGATACAGGGCCGAATAGGGAATCGAAGCGAGAAGAATCTAGCAGGTCTCTCTTTGATGCTCTCTCCATGGCATCTTGCACCATGCCTACTAGACCCAGTTCACGACCATCATCAGGCGAGTAGATACGAGCAATTCCGCGCTCATCCAGATGCTCGATTTCGTGAGGAAGTATTGTTCCACCTCCGCCTCCGAATAGGAAGACATGTCCGAATCCAGCCTCATCGAGAAGCTCCTTTGTATGAGTAAACATCTCAACTGCTCCGCCTTGATATGAGGTGATTGCAACAGCATGAGCATCCTCCTGAATCGCGGCTCTCGCCACCTCATCAGCACCACGGTCATGACCTAAGTGAATTACCTCGCAGCCCTGACTCTGCAGTATTCTGCGGAAGATGCCGATTGCCACATCGTGGCCATCGAAGATGGCCGCCGCGGTAACGACGCGAAGAGGCACACTGCTCTCCAACTGCTCACTACCCATGTTAATTGGGACAATGGGGGCACCCAAAAATGGCCCGCATACCCTTCAGAACTCCTCTCTTAGAGTTCCAGTTCCAATTCTGTGAGAATTTATTGCAGGGCAGGGTCATAGTTCAAGACCTGATACTTCCCCACAGTGGATGATGAGACTCAACTGCCCAAGGGACGGCTCGAGCCTGACTCTCCCAGAGGAATCAGACCGCTCTACATTCTCACGTCACGGCATCCACCACTGCACTGAGTGCTCTGGAATGATGCTCAATGCCAATGCCGCATCTTCAACGATTTCAGAGCAGAAACTGAACAAGATGCACAACTCTTTCGAGAACGGCGGAGGAAAGATCGACCTCGTCTGTCCACTCTGCGATTCGAACATGAGAGTGAGAAAAATCGTCTTTTCTAGGCTTGACGGTACCGAGATGGAGCCGATTGAAATCGACGGCTGCCCGACATGCTCTTCTTTCTGGTTCGATGCAGGTGAGTTACAGAGAATCTCGCCACCCGTGGTCGAGTTCGATGCCCACAGAGAGGCGAATGCCCTGTCAATTGTTATGGAGATGCTAATGCATCTACCATTCGTGATTGTTTGATCACAGATAGCCACTGTACAGCAGGCCTGCGAATACGAACATCAGAACACCCATCGCACCATCTATCCTTCGGGCCTGAGCGCGTAGTTTCGACACACCCTCGCCACGAGTCAGCACCGTTGCCACAGTGACGTACCAAGTCCCGTCGATTGCCATACCCAGAATTCCTATTCCGAACAGAGTTTCGATGCCGATATTTTCCTCAATAAATGGAGCATAGAGGGCCAGCATCCAAGCCAGAATCTTTGGGTTAAATAGGGCGATTGCGAAGCCTTGAGCAAACCCATCACGATCGGAAGGACCGTGACCATCATCAGATGATTCGTAAGGAGGGTCCATGGATGACTTCAGGAAATGGTATCCTAGCCAAATGAGCAGAGTAATTCCACCCCACTTCAGTATCACATCGGTTGATTCGTGCAGGCTGAGTGCAGTAGCGATTCCAGCGGCGGCTAGGAAAGCGTAGATTCCAAATCCAATGCCGTGACCTATTCCAGTCATCACACCTTGACGACGCCCGCCGACCATCGTGTTACGTAGAACTACTGCAAGGCTAGGGCCCGGACTCATCGCACCGAGAATGAAAATGGCGGCAAGAGCCACCCATTCCTCGGGATTCATCAAACCACCGACTATGCATCGGCGTACATCGAGTCGATTTCAGCAGCCCAGTTTTCGCGAATCTGCTTCCTGCGAATCTTCAGAGTTGGTGTCAGCTCGCCATGGTCGACGCTGAGGTCACGGGGCAGTACTGTGAACTTCTTGACCTGCTCAGGGTTGCTGAACTTCTGGTTCAACTGCGCCACAGCAGTTTCCAACTCGGCGTGAGTAGAGCTGCCGACTGCGGTGTATTCGGATAAGTCGTGACCCAACTCGGCCAACTTGGCCAACTGCTCTGCTGGGTCCTTTGGAACCTCAGTGGC
>CAYYAH010000085.1:0-4863 GCA_964470075.1 uncultured Candidatus Poseidoniales archaeon | reverse complement strand
TTGCTTGGGATTTTGTGTCCCAGTTCTCCAAGGAAACAGAGCCCGAAGAATAGTGGTGCCGGGAGGGGGACTTGAACCCCCGACCTTCGGATGTCTCAGACAATCTTCAGTTAGGCTGTTGCGCTCATCGATCTTTTCCTGCAAGGAGAGAATCCCCGCTGAAATTTACCCTATGAGTCCGACGCGCTACCAACTACGCCACCCCGGCTATGCGCTTCGACCAACACCGGCCATATGAGCATTCGTGCAGACTATTCGGCCCCTTCGGGCCGAAGATAGCACACGCAGGGTTGATTTGCACGGCACTCCCGCAAGGGCGCGTTAGCATGGTCGATGTCGACAGCGCAATGCGCGCCAGCGCCTATTCGGGTAAGCGCAGAGGTCGCAAGAGTGAGGATGAGAAGAAGGATGAGAAGCAGAGTCGTGTGCTCGAACCCTTCGACCCTGTAGAGCATGCGAAGAAAGAGAGAGCTGATGCATACTCAATGTGGATTGTAATTGTCTTCGGACTAGCTGTAGCAGCATTCGCCCGATATTGGCTGATGCCTACTATGACTGAACCCACTAGGGCTCTGTGGCTGCTTCCGATGCTTCTGATGGCTGCTATTCCTTCGCTTCACAAACTCATCGTACCTTCGGACTACTACGATATGTACACTGCGGGAAACTGGTTCAGAGCCTGTTTCCTGTATCTATTCACCTGGCTTGCACTCTCATTTATCGTCGCCAACCCTCCTCTGGCTGATGTCGCTGCTCCTTCTCTGGCTGGAGGCTTGGATATCGAGGAAACGGAGGGTATTCAGTCAATTAAGTGGGGGAGTGGAGAGTTAACGATTGAACTCAACCAAGACGATGCGAATATCGTACTTGGAATGGGAGTTCGAGACAACATCGATGTCGAATCTGCCAATATGACACTCATCATTTGGAAAGGTAATAGTCAGGTGGAAGAGAATACTCTGGTCCAGTTCGAATCTGTTTCTGTAGGTAGCCTGACTGATGCTATGGCTACCTTCGATGCGGTCAACGGTAGTTGGAGTCGTGGCCAACTGAAGAATACCCTGACGCGTGATTACATGGGGCCAAAGGTGGCACCTCATGCAACCGATTACGGACTTGCTTGGGATCTCGGCCAACTCGGCCCGGGAGAATACAATGTACAAATCACACTCGAAGAAGACGGTGCCCCTTGGAAGGGAGGTGTCAACACTTGGTCGGCCACCTACAAGTTAGACATCTCACAGGTCAACTAATTGCCTAGCAATGTGCAAAGACGGGCAGTCATCGCATCGAGTTGAAGTGCTTCTCCTCCGCCCTCAACCATTCTAAAGTCACACTCTGCCATAGCCTCGGTCACACCCAACTTCTGAGCTTCGTCGAGGAAAGTTACCGTTCCTAGTTCACGGTGCATCTGGTTGACTAGATCAGTTCCTGCGAGCCCGAACTTGTCGAGTAGCCCCTTGAGTCTGCGGCGGGCGGGCTGGAAGCCGTCCTCCTTGCAGGCGAGGATGTAGCTGTGCAACTCCTCTGGAGGGGCTGTCGCTGTGGTTTCGTAGACTAGGTCACGAGTGACATTCTTGTCTAGTGATGCTGCGACTTGTAGTGATGTAATCGCCTTGCGCAAATCTCCTAGGCTTACATGTGCAATTGCTGCGGCCGCATCCTCATCGAGATTGATGCCCTCGTTAGCGGCCACTGATGTTACCATCTCGAGCACTTGGTCTTCTGCTAGTGGCCTGAATCTGAAAACAGCACAGCGTGATTGAATCGGCTCGATGATCTTGGATGAATAATTGCAAGACAGGATGAATCGGCAGGTCTCAGCATTCTGCTCCATGATTCTACGTAGCGCCCCTTGAGCGTCGGGAGTAAGGGCATCTGCCTCATCGAGGAAGATGACTTTGAATGTGGTTCCCGGAGATGGTGCAGTCCTAGCGAACTGCTTGACTTTGGTTCGAATGGACTCTAGTTTGCGCTCGTCACTTGCATTCATCTCTAGCAGATTGATTCTGTAGCCCTCGCCGAATACATCCTTGGTCAGGGCAAGGGCTGCAGTTGTCTTGCCTGTGCCGGGAGGACCAGCGAATAGAAGATGTGGGAAAGTGCGGGTTTCAGCGTATGCCTTGAGTCGATCGACTATGGCTTTCTGGCCCTTGATGTCGCCCACGGTCTGGGGACGATGGCGTTCTACCCACAATTCGCTCATGACAGTCCTTCCTCATCCTGATGCGAGCGTCCATGAATGTTGTGAGGGGCTTGTGGGCCCTCAGCTCAGTACCTCTCTTCCTCGTTCGGGAAGTCCACGCTGCGGACATCCGAAACATACTGCTTGACCGCGTCCTCGGCCATCGCGCCCAAGTCGGCGTATCTCCTCAGGAATCGGGGTGAGAAGTCCTTGGTTATGCCTAGCATGTCGTGCAATACCAGAACTTGGCCGTCGCAGTCCGGTCCCGCTCCGATTCCGATTGTAGGAATTGTCAGAGCCTCGCTGACCTGCTTGGCCAATTCTGAGGGAATCTTCTCGAATACAACCGAGAAGCACCCTGCCTCCTCCAATGCCTTAGCATCCTCCATCAGCTTGGCTGCCTCGGCATCCTCCTTGGCTCGAACCGTGTAGGTTCCGAACTTGTAAATCGACTGAGGCGTCAGCCCGAGGTGGCCCATCACTGGGATTCCTGCCTCGACAATGCGCTTGACCGATTCACAGACTTCTGAGCCACCCTCGAGTTTGACAGCGTGACCCCCGGATTCCTTCATGATTCTAATCGCTGAGTCAAGCGCGGTCTTGGAATCTCCTTGATACGAGCCGAAAGGCATGTCCACAACCACCAGAGCTCTATCGACACCATTGACCACACACTGAGCATGGTAGATCATGTGCTCGAGAGTGATTGGGACTGTGGTCTCGTTACCGGCCATCACATTGGATGCAGAGTCTCCAACTAGGATTACATCAATTCCAGCGTTGTCTACTAGTCGGGCTAGAGAGTAGTCGTATGCAGTCAACATAGCGATTTTCTCGCCCGACTGCTTCATCTTCAGTAGAGTCTGGGTAGTGACCTTCTTTGCACGGCTAGAAATCGCCATCTCACTCCCTCTGGGAGTGGGTCGAGGGCGATTGCCCCCTTCAACCACTCGCCTGCTTCATTTCTGCTGCTCGGCCATTGAGCCGGTCGCTTGGAGGAATTCCTCTAGCCTGATTAGGCCGTCGCTATTCTCGTCTGCGGCTTGGAAGAATGTGTGACTCCTGCCCTGCTCTCCTGTCTCCAGGCCCAGTGCTTGAACGGCTGACTCAAACTCTCTGAGAGTGAGTAATTCGTTGTTCCAAGTATCTGCTGCATAGAATGCAGCAGTACGTCGGAGTTTCTCTGCCTCTTCGGGATCGGTGGCCATCAGTTTGTAGGTCTCCCATGGTGAGATTCGATAGCTGGTGTGGCGACTTCCATAGCCAGTGTAGATGAGGAAGCCGATTGTAATGGCTGCGCTCGCTCCGATGATTGCCTCGATTCCCATGAAGTAGAGCAGAGAGGTACCGGTGACGATACCGAATAATTGTAGCAATGGGTGCAGGGGGGCACGATACTCGGGTTGATACCAAGCATGAGACTTGGTTGCCTTGCGCATTATTAGCACGCTCAAGCACATCAGCACATAGGCCATGATTTGGAATCCGCTGGCGAACTTTGCGACCGCGTGGACATCGATTGTAACCAGTGCCAGCCCCATCGCAAGGCCTGTGATGATGATTGCAACGTGAGGGGTTGCATACCTGTGATGTACATCGTAGAATGAGTCGGGCAGCAGGTTGTCTCTAGACATCGCGAACAGATATCTGGAAGCGGCTAGGATTCCTGCTAGAGCCATCGAAGTCATTGTCAGAATTGCCACAACTGCTGCAAACACGGCTACAGAACTGCCACCTACAATCTCGGCGAAGACCCTCACAGGATCCTCGATTGTGTGCCCGTGTGAGTCGAAGAATGCTTCCTCAGGGATTACTGCTGTCATCGTAGCCACGAGGGTTGCGTAAAGCACCATTCCAATTACAAGAGAAGTAATAATTCCCCCTGGCAGATTCTTGCCTGGATTCTTGATTTCGCCTCCGATTGCTGCTACCTTGGTAACACCTGCATATGAAACAAGAACTAGTGATGCAGCCTCACCCATCGTCATCCAATCCTCTCTAGTTTCGAGTGTTGGAGTGGACCTAGAGTAGTCTGCCTCACCGCTGATGATGGCCCAAAGAGTCAGAATAAGGAGCATTAGAATTGATATGGTCACAATAGGAGTCTGAACTGACTTGATTCTCTTCAATCCAAGCACATTGATGGCAGTAATCAGAACTAGCATCCCCAACGCGGCTTGGATATCGCTGATCTCTGTTCCCAGATAGCCCTGGACGAACATCAGATAGGCTGAGAACCCAATGAGTGCAAAGGCTGCCTTGAGTAGGAATGAGGCCCATAGAGCGAGTCCAGTCATGGTCCCATACATCGGCCCGAAAACTCGCTCGATGTAGACATAGGAGCCTCCTGAAGTTGGCATCGCGGAAGCCAACTCGCTCTTATTGAGGGCCCCTGGAATAACCACCAGCGCAGCTAGGACGTAGGCGAGCCATGCCCCTCCTCCAACCATCTCGAAGGCAAGAGAGGGCAGAACGAACAGCCCGCTACCAATCATCGCTGAAAGGGAGATGATTACGACTGAGAAGAATCCAAGTCGCCTCTCCAGAGTTGTTGAGACGGCCTCAATAGGAGTCAGGACGATTCCTGCAAGGCCCTGTGGGCCTTCCGGACGCATGTTCAGCCCGAATCAAGACCGTTGTTGAAGGTTCTCCCGCCGAATCCTTCTTGCTCAACACTC
>CAYYAH010000084.1:0-4959 GCA_964470075.1 uncultured Candidatus Poseidoniales archaeon | reverse complement strand
CCGCTTCCGCTGCGTTCACGATTTCAGCGTAAGTCACCAACATAAAGAGTGTGAAAATAGCACCCACACCTGTCAACCACCACTTTGGTTTCATGTATTGTTTAATTGCATTCATAAAATCGCCTTAAATCAGAAAGTAAATCAATTTTTTCTTCTCTCTGACTTAGGTTTCTTTTCCATCAACCGATTCTCAAACCCTTACTCAAGGACCATATTCCCAAGACTGCGGCTGCAAACCATGCAACTTCTAGAATGAAGAATGCCCATTCATCGATTAGATATGCACGAATTGCGAGCAATCCAGAACCTATGGCCATCAGGACGAGATATGGCCACTCTTTGCTGTGCAAAATATCTCTAGTTTCTAGGAAAAATGCGCTAAGTATCAACAACATACCAGCATAAGCGACTAACTCACTATGAGCAAACTCAACCAATTTATCCAACAATATTACTCAACTCAGCACAATTGCGATCAAATTTCGTGACCTACGGCCGCCTTTAGCAACCCCAGGAATGGCGGACTGGGGCGGTTCGGACGCGACTTGAACTCGGGGTGATATTGAGTCCCGACAAAATATGGGTGATTATCGAGCTCCATGATTTCGCAGCGCTGACCGGTCTCATCCTTGCCCACATACTTCAGGCCAGCACCCTCAATCTGTTCAATCAGTTCAGGATTGACCTCGTATCGATGACGATGCCTTTCATCGACATGCTCGGCACCACCATACAAGCGCCTCATCTTGCAGTCATCCACTAGGAACGGAGTCGGCTTGGTGCCCAGTCGCATGGTTCCACCCATATGTGTCTTTGAAATCTCAGGCATGAATACTACAGCGGGATGTGGAGTATCCTCGTCGAACTCTGTTGAGTTCGATCCTTCCATGCCTAGAACATTCCTGCAGAACTCGATTGTTGCGACCTGTAGGCCTAGACAGACTCCAAGATATGGGACATTGTTGGTTCTAGCGTACTCCGCCGCCTTTATCTTGCCCTCAATACCCCTCCTTC
Organism: uncultured Candidatus Poseidoniales archaeon; assembly: GCA_964470075.1. Taxonomy (GTDB): domain Archaea; phylum Thermoplasmatota; class Poseidoniia; order Poseidoniales; family Thalassarchaeaceae; genus Thalassarchaeum. The sequence goes on along the minus strand of CAYYAH010000084.1, from coordinate 3,945 downwards.
CGAATCCTCCTGGAACTAGTATACCGTCAACTCCTTTCAGCAACTCCCATGCCTCAGCATGTGATTCTGGGTCTGAGGCAGCATTATCGTCATCGAGATTGGCGGACTCTATCCAATCGATGACTAATTTGCGATTGACCGCATAGGAGGAGTGCTGTAGCGCTTTGATTACACTAAGATAGGAATCAGAAAGTCCGGTGTATTTGCCCACCATTGCGATTCTGACTTCTTTCTCTACACTATCCACGCGGTCAGCCATCGACTTCCACTCTTCGAGTAGCGGCCTTTTCCCGGGTAGTTTGAAACCCAGTCCTTTTGATAGAACCTCTGAAACTCCTTGATCCTCAAACATCATCGGGACCCGATAGATGTTGGAGACATCATGCGCTGAGACAACAGCATTCTCTGAGACATGACAGAAGGCAGCAAGTTTTGATCGGGTCTCATCCTCCAGCGGGCTGACCGAGCGACAAACTAGGATGTCAGGGATGATGCCTAATCCCCTCAACTCCTTGACCGTGTGTTGAGTTGGCTTGGTCTTCTGTTCTCCAACTGGTCCCATTACCGGAACTAGGCTCACATGAACGAAGCATATGTTCTCGCTACCGACGCGGAACTGGAATTGCCTCAACGCCTCTACGAAGGGAGCACTCTCTATGTCTCCAACAGTCCCACCCAGTTCGATTACACAAGCATCCGGCTCCTTTCCATTTCCGTCACTGGCAGTATGTGCAACGCGCTCAATCCAATCCTGAATCTCATTAGTGATGTGAGGGATGACTTGCACGGTCTTGCCGAGATAGTCTCCCTTCCTCTCCTTCTGGATGACATTGTCGTAGACCTTCCCTGTGGTGATGTTGTTGTCTCTAGTTAGAGCGATATCGAGAAACCTCTCGTAATTACCCAAGTCCAAATCTACTTCCCCTCCATCATCTAGTACGAACACTTCTCCATGTTCGAATGGACTCATGGTCCCAGCATCGACGTTCAGATAGGGATCAATCTTGACGGAAGTGACTCGCAGTCCAGCGGATTTGAGCAAGACTCCGATGCTACTAGCCGTTACTCCTTTACCCAGTCCAGATAGGACGCCACCCGTGACCACGACATACTTCATGCAATCAACGGGGTCTGAAGCCGTTGAGCCTCGCATATCAACGTTGGCCAAGCATTCTCTGTATCACCCTACTCCATGTTCAAGTATCGTCTGTTGAATGTGGTCGCATGTCCGGGACTCCAGGGGACTCCATTCTAGTTACCGGGGCTCTCGGGCAGATTGGCAGAGACCTAGTCGAGGCCCTCAGATACAAGCACGGACAAGATGCTGTAATCGCTTCAGATGTTCGCGAGGTCGACGGGCATCCGTTTGTTGAAGAGGGGAGATTCGTTCGTTTGAGCGTACTCGATGGAGATACTATGGACTCAGTCATCTTAGATGAGGGGGTTGGAACCATCTATCATCTCGCGGCGATTCTTTCAGCTACAGGAGAGCAGAACCCGGAGTTGTGCGAGAGGGTGAATGTGGGCGGAACAATCACCGTACTCGAGACTGCACGCAGACATGACCTCAGAGTGTATGCACCTTCCTCAATCGCTGTGTTTGGACCAGATACTCCAGCCACAGCTCCTCAGATCTCGCCCCTCAATCCGACCACAACCTATGGCAAGACCAAGGTCACTGGTGAGGTGATGGCGATGAATTACTGGAAGCAGTACGGAGTGGATACAAGGGGGATTCGCTATCCTGGACTCGTCTCTTGGAAGTCTCCTGCAGGAGGAGGGACCACCGACTACGCTGTGGAAATCTTCCATGCTGCACTCAATGAGGGCCACTATGACTGCTTCGTGGGACCCGAGACCAGACTACCGATGATGTACATGGATGATGCAATCAGGGCCACCCTAGAGTTGATGGAAGCACCCATCGACTCAATCGGTCAAGCCAGAGGCGGGTACAACGTTTCAGGTGTATCATTTACTGCAGGAGAACTAGTTGATGCAATCTCGGAAAGAGTGGATGGATTCTCCTGTGAATTCAAGCCTGACCATAGACAGGAATATGCTGACTCGTGGCCGGATGCTGTTGACGACTCCGTTGCTAGAGAGGACTGGGGCTGGCAAGCTGAGTACGATTTGATCAGAATGGTCGATGAGATGCTGGATAGGCTCTCAGATTAGTCCTCTTCTTCCATCTCACTTTGCCAATCTGGAGTCTGCGCATCCTGCTTAGCCCAAAGCACATCATCGATTCTCAGGATGCTGCAGGCCGCTTCTGTAGAGCAATCAAGAGCATGTCGTGCGACGAATAGAGGATCATACACACCAACCTCGTCCATCTTGGTATTCTTGCCTGAGTTGATATCTAGGCCAACCCATGGACCTCCGCCATTGGCGGCCTGAGATGCAGAGAGTTCCAACACAGCATCAATCGGGTCGAGACCGGAATTCTCTGCTAGAGTCCTCGGTACTATTTCGAGTGCTGCGGCGTATGCTTCGATAGCCATCTGCTCGCGACCAGATTGGGTTGATGCGAAGGCACGCAAGTGTCGGGCGAGATGGATCTGCGTGGCTCCTCCGCCAGGAAGTAATTTGAGTTCTTTACTCAGTCTGAGAGCAACTCCCATGGCATCGTCGAAAGAGCGCTCTACCTCTTCTCTAACAGAAGGCGAGGAACCTCGAATAATAATCGTGACAGCCCCTCCCTCGGAACCGTCAATACGTGTGTGCTTGATTGTGGAATACGATTGCTCACTGCGTGAGGCATAGGTTCCAACATCTTCCGAACTAAGTCTCGATGAGTCACGGACCATTCTGGCACCGGTCATCCGAGACAGCATCTCTAGATCCTCGCGCTCGAAGCGGCGGTAGGCGGTAATCCCAGCATTGGTCAGCATGGTCGAAGCATTTTCATCAACCCCATCCCTCACTACGATCAGATCAACATCCATCGAAGCCAATTTCTCGACTTGCTCCCTAATTCGACGCTGAGTCCTATCGTGAAACTCCTGCAATGCCCCAACATCTGTGACTTCGATTGAAGCATCAAGATCAAGACTAGGTGATTCCATACCGCCGTCGATAATCACAATTCGACCAGCCCCAGATGAGGCTGGAGAAGCCATGTCCATTCTCGATTTGGCCAGAACCAAACCATTCACGACTTCAGAATCCAATGCACCTCCATCCTTCACACGCAGGCGTTTCACCCTCAACCTCTCAAGGTCATCTCCGCCCTCATCGGCTGAGATCGAATCAAGTGCCTCAAGAGCCAGTCCTGTGAGATGTTCTCCAACTGCGGAATCCACCTTGCCTGAAAGCGAAGTTGCTACAGCAGAGCGTATTTGCTCGTCACCAACATCACTCTTCGAGATTCTCTCGAGCTCATCCTGTGCTTCGGATAGTGCGATTCGATATCCATTGAGAATCACGGACGGGTGCACACCCGCACGAACCAACTCTAGGGAATTCTGCAATAACTCAGATGTCAGAATGACAGCGGTTGTCGTACCATCTCTGGCAGCACGGTCCTGGGCCGAGGAAGTCGAGACTAGCAATCGGGCCGTGGGATGCTCAACTTTGGCAGTCTCCAGTACAGCTACTCCATCATTGGTGACGGTAGCATCGCCATCCCCATCGACCAGCATCTTGTCTAGTCCTTTAGGGCCCAGAGTAGAGCGTACCGCGCCGGATAGTGCAACAGCGGCCTTCACGTTGTTGACAAAGGCTGAGCGGCCGTGAATACGATCAGTATCCTCGAGAGCCACTTCGTGATCCGACTCGACCATGTTGGGCAGCGAAAAGTGCCCTTGCTTTGAACCCGACCGTTAGCCCCTCCATACCTTGGTTTCGAGTTCTCTCAACCGTACGATTCATATACGGCCGTTCTATCGCACTATACAACCTCAGGTTGAGTAGTGATATTTGATGACCGGAAGAGACTCTGAT
>CAYYAH010000083.1:0-5035 GCA_964470075.1 uncultured Candidatus Poseidoniales archaeon | reverse complement strand
CTGGCTGACAACTTCCTGTGGCTATTCATCTTCTGGGAGATTATGGGTCTGTGCTCATACCTGCTGATTGGCTTCTACTACTGGAAGGACAGCGCGGCGGCAGCCGCAAAGAAGGCCTTTCTGACGACAAGAGTTGGCGATGTATTCCTGATGGTCGGCCTGCTGATGCTGTACGATATCTACGGCTCGTTGGAGTTTGCCGTAATCTTTGACGACCCATCGACTGGAGTCGGAGGAGTCTTAGTTGATTCAGCCGATCTAAACTGGACACTACTCATGCTATTCATAGGGGCAGTCGGCAAATCTGCCCAGTTCCCTCTACATGTCTGGCTACCTGATGCGATGGAGGGCCCGACTCCTGTATCTGCTCTCATCCACGCTGCTACGATGGTTAACGCTGGCCTCTATCTGGTGTTCAGAATGGTTCCATTTGTAGATGTACATGTCAGTGGTGTTGCCGGTCTCGAGGACTTCGCACTCATTGTCGCCTGGATAGGAGGAATCACCGCCTTCATGGCAGCAGCGATTGCCTTTGTCCAGAACGATATCAAGAAAGTCCTCGCATACTCTACGATGAGCCAACTGGCGTACATTTTCACTGGACTGGGTGCAGGATTGCTGTTCCTGAATCTTGGCGAGTACCACGCAGGTTACTTCGTCATAGGCGCTTCTATGTTCCACCTGTTCAACCACGCCATGGCCAAGGGAATGCTGTTCATGGCGAGCGGCTCAGTCATTCATGAGATGCATCACGCCCACCACCACCTGCATCACGACGATCACGACTTTGATCCACAGGACATGCGAAACATGGGCGGTCTGGCATCAAAGATGCCAGTCACATCTACAGCGATGATGTTCGGCTCGATGTCTATCATTGGAATACCACTAATCGGTGGATTCTGGTCAAAGGAGGGGATCATTGCCGAGACTTGGCTGGCCTGCCTACACAAGGAGCCTTTGATGCTCGGACCCGCAATCCTCGTCCTTGCTACGGCAGGGATGACCGGATTTTACATGACACGTATGTGGCTGATGACCTTCGCTGGCTCACCCAAGACTGATGTCGCAGAACATGTCCATGAGGAAACCCCTTGGATTAAGGAGCCACTAATCATACTCACAGTAGTCACTGCAGTAGGGGGATTCCTACTCGCACTCATGGGTGCTGTCGACTATCTTGGTGGAGAGAAGGACCACCTCGCTATGCACGGCGTTGTCGAGACTCTCAAGCACGCCTTCCTCCCAGATGATAACGAGCTCAGAGCCATTGGATGGACCACAATTCTACTGGCCGCTATACTGGGTCCAATCATGGCTTCGCGAGTACATGGAGACAAACTTGCAGAAGGTGCGAATGCCAACCCATTCGTAGGCTGGCTAGTCAACCTGTCAAGCAAATTCGGCTCTCAGGATGTCTCTGAGATGGCAGAATCTCAGTTGGCAGAGGCCTTGCAGAGGAGATTGTACTTCGATGATTTGTATGAGTGGATAGTGGCGAACACTGCAATCCCATTCGCATCCTTCACAGCGTGGTTCGACAAGAACGTCATCGACGGTGTCATCAAGCAAATCGAATCTAACTCCTCTTCAGGCTCTGTCTCAGTCCGCAGTGTCACAACTGGAAGCACTCGCGACTACATCCTGATGGCAACTGTCGGAATGCTCTCGATATTCGCATTGATTTGGGGGGTGAGCGCGTGATAGACGACCCACTCTCTGTGATTACTCTATTACCGCTTTTCGCGGGTCTACTCTTGCTCATGCTGCCACAAATCCTGCCCAAATCTCAAGGAGAGAGTCTAGCTAGGGTTTCGAGAAATCTTAGCATGGGCATAGCAATGGCTGTGGCAGTAATCACCACCATGCTTTTCCTTGGTCAGATCGGTAACATCGATTGGACCAACATCACTCAGGGAGGCTTTGTCCTACAGAACGAAGCAGTGGACCTGATTCCATCCATTGGAGTTACTTGGAAGGTTGGAGCAGACGCACTATCCTTCCCGATGATTTGGCTGACTGCAGTACTAATCCCAATCTCGATGTTGGTCGAATGGGATGCCAAGCGCGGACATCTGTTCCATCCTCTGCTTCTAGTGATGGAAGGCGCTCTAATAGGTGTCTTCGTGGTACTCGACCTCTTCGTGTTCTATGTCTTCTGGGAGTTGACACTGATCCCGATGTTCCTGCTCATTCTGATGTGGGGCGGAGATGACAGGCGATATGCTGCGATGAAGTTCTTCATCTACACATTCGCAGCTAGCGTAATCATGCTAGTCGGGATTCTTGTGATGTATTTCCACACAGATCCGATTACTGGACTGGGCAGTTTGACAGGCCATCACTTCGACCTTGTCGCAATTACAGCCCAAGACAACCTGATTCCAAATGAGGGACTTAGGCATCTAGTCTGGCTAATGCTACTGATTGGCTTCGCGACCAAGATGCCAAGCGTCCCAGTTCACACTTGGCTTCCTGATGCCCACGTACAAGCACCCACAGCAGGCTCTATGCTGCTAGCCGGAGTGATGCTGAAGATGGGTGCATATGGCTTCCTCAGAGTCGCTGTAACCATTTTCCCAGAGTCCACAATCGAATTCATCCCTCTACTGATTGTCCTCGGTATGGCCAGCCTCGTCTACGGGGCTTGGGTGTGCATGGGGCAGACTAACCTCAAGCGTATGGTCGCTTACTCTTCGGTTTCACACATGGGGCTAATCTTCCTTGGGATTGCCACAATGCAACCTTTGGGAATCGCTGGGGCCCTGTTCATGATGTTCGCACATGGCATCATCAGCCCTCTGCTGTTCGCTGTGGCTGGTGCCTTCAAGCATCATTACCACACTCTTGAGATTGGCTCGATGCGCGGCATCGCACACCACAGCCCATGGTTGGCCGCGCACATGATGCTAGGCTGGATGGCAAGTCTCGGACTACCTCTGCTAGCAGGCTTTGTAGCAGAAGTAGCAATTTTGATTGCATTCTGGATGACATATGGATGGCTTGTCCTACTGCCTGCTCTGACTCTGATTATCACTGCTGTGTACTACCTTTCATCGATGCAGAGGACAATCTTCGAGTCCAATGATCCAGAGAAGGGAATTCTACCGGACACAATGCACGGCGAGGAGCCACGTGATATCACATGGCACGAGAATGCTGGCATGCTTGTGCTCGCAGCTATGACGGTACTGTTCGGAATTATGCCATTCATCTTCTGGGACATGATGTCTGACTGGAGCTCAGACTTCACTGTCGAGACCCTCATCGACGCTATGCACTCAAAGGGGTGGAAGCCATGAGTTCGATACTGACGAACATCGACCTCGATACGACCATGCTGTTGCTTCCTGAGATTCTGATGCTACTTGGTATTGTAGCAATGATTCTGATACCTAATCTCGGTGACGCTACTATGCGAATTCCACTCACTCGAACTAGAGTTCCAATCTTCATCGGTGGGACTAGGTTTGAACTCAACAACGATCCAAGACTCCCCAACGCGATTGCTAGCGGAGTACTAGGTCTTGCTTTACTCACTTCATTCCTATTCCTTGGGGAAGAAGCCGATGTTGGCAACGCCTTACACATCGATGAGTTCAGCAGATTATTCACCCTATTATTCACCTCAGCATTACTTCTCGCTACTCTAGGTACTTCTACTAGGATGCCAGCTAAGCCAAAGGCCACCGCCCCTCTAGATTCGGACTCCGATGAGGTTGCAGACTCCAAGGTTGCTGCTCTGATTGACAACCGCAGACAAGTCGACTTCCACATCCTGCTGCTTACAACAGGCCTGGGAATGAGCCTGATGGCGATGGCGACCAACCTGTTCATGCTCTTCGTATGTCTAGAATTGGCCTCCTTGTCGTCCTACGTCCTCGTTGCCTTCCACAAGGAGGCTGATGTCGGCGGCGAGGCCGGAATGAAGTACTTCATGGTCGGTTCTGTGGTCTCTGCGATCGGAATCTACGGCATGTCTCTGCTGTACATTTGGAGTGGCAGCCTAGACATGGTCAACTTGGCAGCCGCTTGGTCGGCTATGGAGACCAACGACCCACTAGCGATAGTCGGTGTCGGCCTGATGATGGTCGCATTCGGATTCAAGGTCGGAGCAGCCCCCTTCCATCTTGCTGTTCCTGACGCCTACTCAGGCGCATCATCACCAATCGCAGGCCTATTGGCAACTGCATCCAAGGCGATGGGATTTGTTGCTCTAATCAGACTCCTTCTGATTGTCACAATGCCTCCATCCGGACAGGCAATCTGGATGCTTTCGATTGCACTAATAGCTGTCCTGACGATGACTTGGGGCAACCTTGCTGCACTTACTAGCGATAACCCGAAGCGAATGCTGGCCTATTCTAGCGTAGCTCACGCTGGATACATGCTAGCTGCTATGGCAGCCATCGGATCCGGCCTAGCAGATGCATCCACTTCCTCGATGATTCTGACCGCAGTTGTCTTTCATCTGCTGATTCTGGTTCTGTTCAAACTTGGGGCCTTCCTTGTGCTCTCAATGATTGAGGAAGGTGGTGGAGGGCACAGAATAGAGGACCTGCACGGATTAGTCAGGAGGGAACCAGCCATCGGTGTAGCGATGTTCGTGTTCATGCTTTCTCTAGCCGGTGTTCCACCGCTCTCCGGATTCCTATCCAAGTTGTTGATGATTAATGGAATCGTCTCTGTTTCCGCTGGAACCGGGGCTGCGACTTCGACTACAATTTTTGACTGGGCAGGAGGAGTTGATCCGTTGTTCTGGTTGGCTGTGGCCATTGTCCTCAACAGTGCCCTTTCACTGTTCTATTATCTGAGAATCGGACTCGTCATGTTCTTCGAATCACCTGAGACTGAATCTGGACTGAGTAACGCCACGTCACTTAGACTAGCTATCTTCGGCTGTGCCGCCCTGACTCTTCTCTTCGGAATCGGCCCGATGTCTGAGTGGCTACTCGATATGGTGTCATCAGCCGTTGACACCATGATGGGATTGTGAACAACAACCTCAACTTCACATAGGGGACTACCGACCGGG
>CAYYAH010000082.1:0-5277 GCA_964470075.1 uncultured Candidatus Poseidoniales archaeon | reverse complement strand
AGCCGAGGACAAGTTCAAGGAAGTCGATGGGCACTGCTCGACACTTTCAGAGTAAACTTGGAGAAGGAGTGATTCAATATGGCTCAAGAGTCGTGGCCCGCAGAAGTGGTCGAAGTAGTAGGCCGTACCGGAATGAGTGGTGAGGCGACTCAGGTCAAGGTCCGCGTCAACGACGCAGCCAACCCACGTGACGTTGGTCGAATCATTGCACGCAACGTGCTTGGGCCGATTAGGATCGGTGATATCCTGATGCTGAAGGACACCGGACGTGAAGCTCGTAGACTGGGCGGAAGGTGATTGGATGCCTGAGCGTCGTATCTGCAGTTTCAGTCACGAAGAGATTGAGCCTGGAACCGGAATGATGTACGTCAAGCGAGATGGTAGTGTTTTCTGGTTCAAGGATAGTAAGACTCGCAAAAACATGCTCAAGCTCAACCGTAACCCACGCCGACTAAAGTGGACTCGTCGATACGAGAAGGGCGGCATCAAGTAGCGTCTGCGGTCTGGTTTAACCAGTCTAGACACATCGAATGTGTGCAAGTTGGTGGGTCGAACCACAGTTTTTCCGCCGGGTCGATGATATCGAGTTGCAGAGTTGAGCCGGTTCCTTCCTGAACGGTAACCACTGAACTCGTGCTGGCTGGCAAGTAATCGTCTCCAGTAGAATACAGACTCAGCCTTATGGTGTGGTTTGCATCTACATAGGCATCGAGAGTGAAAAACTCCATCTTGGCGTTGATCGTTTCAATTATGGGTAGCCATGTCTGCTCCTCTGTACCTCCCTCGTGATAGCGTAAGTCCATGACAGCGTGTCCTAAGTGGATGCACTGTCCGGATTCATCACAGTCCTCCATCAGAGCGTAGATTTGTCCTCCAATAGTCGTTGTACGAACATCCACGTGCAGACGAGGGAGTCCGGCAATCCAGATTCCCTCCTCCAGAGGGTCCGTCTCGTATACTGGCCCAGTAGAAGCGTCGGGTAGAATGGTGGTTGTGCCCCCTATATTGGAAAGCGCTCCTCCCAAATCGAATGTGAGTGTCTCCATGCCCTGTGGTGGATAGTGGTCCTCGAGTCTCCATTCACCACGATTGGATTGAATCTCAATCCACAGGCCCGGCTGGTCACCGATTCCCTTGAGATAGAAGTCAAACCACTCAAGGAGGTCTTGCATCCAGTCGAATCTGGTCATCTGAGGATAGGCCTCTCGTCCGCGGCCCTCTCCTGATCTATCGAAGTGATAGTCTGGACGGTCGGGGTAATCGTGGTCCCATTGACCGAACAGCCCCTTGGCATCGATTCCAGCATCTTTCAGCTGATTGATGACCGGGACTGCCATATGTGGGTCGACATTCCAATCGTGCATTCCCTGGATTAAATAGACTGAACCGTTGTAATTGGCTAAGACACGATCAAGGAAGTATCGTTCCTCCCAATAGGTCCCGACTGCTTCACCACCCCACACATACGCGCCCGCACCTGCGGCGGGCCCCAAAGCATAGTCTGGACAGGCATTGCCGATATCCTCAGAATCGCCATCGATTCCGTAGCTTCCGTAGACCACATTGTGCATAAATGGTGCTCGAGCCTCTGAAGAGCCGTTCTTCCACATCAACTCCATAACACCAATGAGTCCAGATATTGGAACGATTGTGGCTAGATGCTCATTTCCGAATGTTGCCCCTTGCCAAGGGGTTGAGCCGTCGTACGACTTACCAATCATGGCTACCTTACCATTGCTCCAATTCTGAGTTCCGAGCCAGGTCACTGCTGCATCGACGCCTAATTGCTCAGCATTACCCATCAAGTCCATGCAGTGGTTTGAGCGACCTGTTCCCATGACTGAGACTTGAGCGAAAGCGTAGCCGTGTGGAAGGATTTGATTGATTATCATGCTGCCAAGCCATGTTCCTGGTTGTTCTACTGGTCCGGTCTCAACCGATACTTCGTCGAAATAAGGACCAAACTCAGCGATTACGGGGACCTTTGTTCCCTCTTCTACATCTGGTAGCCAGAGTCCTAGGCTGACCTTTCCATTAGGAGCGGCTCCACCTTCGGCTAAGGGCAGGGTGAATTCTACGAAATGATGTGTAGAGTTCCACTCGTTATCTGTGGCAGTCAGTCCATAGGGACCTTGCTCCATCACGAAACCATGTGGTGCATCGGTGATGTAGGGCCAGTTTGCACGCTCCCAGACGGGTACACGCTCGTAGTCTCCAGTGGGGTCTTGAGAGTCCTCGACTGAGTCGAAAACAAGATTTTGCATTATCAGAGCGATGAACATCGTGGCAACAGCGACAGCTGCTAGACCGAGGGCGGCGTGTCTAGGCTTCAGTGGAGTGCCGATGAGGATTTTCTCATCGATCCATTCGTCGGCAATCTCAGCCACTAGGATGTCTCCATCCTCACTGGTCATGGTACTTCGAATCAGCGATGTGCCTTGATACCAACGATATTCATGCTACTTTGTGTTGAAATAGGGGAGGGGGGTCGGCCGGAACATGGGAGATATGCAGACGACCTTCGTAATGATCAAGCCTGACGGCGTCCAAAGAGGCCTAGTGGCCGATATAATCGGTAGATTCGAGACCAAGGGACTTCGTCTAGTAGGACTCAGGCAGTTGACTCCCTCGATGGAGTTAGCTGAGGCGCACTATGCAGTGCACAAGGAGCGCCCATTTTATGGTGGGCTAATCAAGTTCATCACTTCCGGCCCAGTAGTTGCAATGGCATGGACAGGAGTCGATGCAATAGGAGTCGCTCGCAATCTCATCGGCCCAACTGACGGCCGTATAGCAGCGCCGGGAACTATCAGAGGAGACTTTGCTATGGACATCGGACACAACGTTATCCACGGCTCTGATGGAGAAGAAACGGCTTCCTTCGAACTGGGACTCTGGTTCCCAGAAGGAATAGTAGAATGGGTTCGCGACGCGGAGTCGCACGTATACGAGTGAGAATTCAATATAGCAGGGGAAGGAGCATGAGGTGGGTAGAATGCAAGGACGTAGACAACCCATCATCGCTGTCCTAGGTCACGTTGATCACGGCAAAACCAGCTTACTGGATCACATCCGCAGCCTAGGTGTTGATTCTCGAGCCTCGGTAATGGACAGAGAGGCTGGGGGCATCACACAGCACATCGGTGCTACCGAAGTACCTGCTGACATCCTCAACACGCTATGCGCCCCACTATTGGGAGGCAAGACTTTCGATTCACCCGGACTTCTGTTCATCGATACTCCCGGTCACCACTCATTCTCTACTCTACGCTCTCGCGGTGGCTCACTGGCTGACATCGCCATCCTAGTCGTAGACGTGATGGAAGGCACAAGACCGCAGACCATCGAATCTCTGCGTGTGCTCAAGGAATCTAAGACGCCTTTCGTGATTGCCGCCAATAAGGTAGACAGGATCCACGGCTGGAACTCCGAAGAAGGTCGCTCAATGGTAGTCTCAATGGGCGATCAGTCGAAGGAGGCGATGGGATTGTTTGAGCAGCGTTACTGGGACCTTGTGGGTCAGTTCGCCGAGCACGGCTTTAACATAGATCGTTACGATCGTGTAACTGACTTCACCAAGGACATAGCCTTGGTTCCTGTCTCCGCACGAGAGGGAGAGGGTGTCCAAGATGTCTTGGCCGTGGTCATCGGTCTGGCCGAGCGTTATCTAACGGAGCAACTCACTGACATCGAGGGTTCTGGTGAGGGTACAGTGCTCGAGATGAAGGAAGAGCGCGGCTTGGGGAAGACTCTCGATGTCATTCTTCATCGCGGTTCAATAAAGAAAGGCGACGAAATTGTACTCGTGACCAACGAAGGTGGCATATCGACACGCGTCAAGGGACTATTTTGCCCTCGCGGTATGAGCGAGATGCGAGATGCGGGTAACCGCTGGGATGCTTCCGAAGAGGCTCATGCTGCGAGCGGACTCAAGATCTCGGCTCCTGACTTGGATGGAGTGCTTGCAGGCACTACTCTGCGCGTAGTCCACTCCAACTCGGAGCGTTCTGAGGCGTTAGCAGCGGCCAAAGCTGAATCAGAACTCTCAATCGAACTCGCAGAAGAGGGTGTGTGCATCAAGGCAGACACTGTAGGGGGACTCGAGGCTTTGGCCAAGGAACTCAGCGCAATAGATGTTCCAATAAGGATGGCCAGTATCGGTAAGGTCAGTCGCAGAGACATTCGCAATACCGAAGCGGCAAGCAACCCTCTACATCGAATAATCATGGCATTCAGCACAGAGATTCTACCTGATGCCATCACCGAGGTAGAGGCATCTGAAACGGGGGCCAAATACATCGGTTCAGACATCATCTACCGAATCCTTGAGGAGCATGAGCAATGGGTCGAGCAGCGCACACGCGAGCTCGAGGAAGAAAGTCGTGAGCAAGTCGTCTATCCTGCTAGGATACTCCTTCTACCCGACCATACCTTCCGGGTCTCTAAGCCCGCTGTAGTAGGTGTCAGAGTAGTAGCTGGACGTATCCATGTCGGTCAGTATCTGCTCAAGGAAGAGAAGCGGATTGGACGAATAAAATCCATCCGGTCTGGCGAGAGTTCGATGAAGGAAGCGATGCAGGGAGACGAGGTTGCAGTCGCTATTGACGGGGTGACTGTGGGGCGTCAGATTGAGGAGGGAGACAGTCTGCTAGTAGACATCCCCGAATCGCATGCAAAGAAGCTCAGAAAGATGGAATTGACTGCAGCAGAACAGGATGTTTTCGATGAACTGCTAGCCATTCACCGCAAAGATGACCACTTCTGGGGACGATGAGCATTTTGATGCGTTTAGCGTTCAGGTATACCTAACGCTCAAGTAGTGAATAAGTAGGCCTCGGGATGTTCTAGTAGGGATATCATGGCTGAGACTGCAGACCCTAAGGCTCGCGAACTGATACAGACGGTTTCGCAGATTTCCAACGGCCTGATGAACGAGGTCGCCAAGGTCATCATCGGTAAGCAGGAGAATCTGCGTAGAATTACCATCGGCATCCTCTCGAACGGCAATACACTCATCGAGGATTTCCCCGGTCTGGCGAAGACTCTGATGGCAAATACATTCGCCAGCGCTCTAGGTTGCAAGTTCAAGCGTGTTCAGTTCACTCCTGACCTACTCCCAGCCGACATCATGGGGACATACATGTATGACCAGCAGGCTGGTGAGTTCAAGCTGAGGCCCGGACCCTTATTCACCAACGTTCTACTTGCCGACGAGATTAACCGAGCTCCGCCCAAGACTCAGGCAGCCCTGCTTGAGGCAATGGAAGAAAAGCAAGT
>CAYYAH010000081.1:0-5612 GCA_964470075.1 uncultured Candidatus Poseidoniales archaeon | reverse complement strand
CCTGAGATATCGCTGAATCTGATATCCATCAGACTCAGAGTACAGGGCTGGTCCTTCGAAAACGGGGCCCTCCACAGAAAAGTAGCTCGCAGAGTCTCCTCAAGCCACTGATTCCTATCGTTCCATCTTAACTGATCGGGAGGAGTTAGTCTGGCGGCCTCAGCCTTAGTGTGGTATCTGCCCAGCACCATTCCAGCATCTCTCAATTCGGCTTCGGCCGCCTCTGCATCATCCGCCGCTAATGCGTTCGAGATTACCCTTGAAGAATTCTGAATATCATCTTCCAATGGCCTCAGTATTACTACATCACGGCCCTTGTAGGAATATCCTCCAATAGGTACTCTAGAACCCTCTGGGGCGGCCTTTGCTCTAGCCCTAATTCTGCCGTCAGAAACCCAAGGGAGAAATTCAGCAAGCCATGCTGAATCAGCTTTCAATACAGCGTTCAGACCCTTTTCATTGGGTATCGTGTGCAGTGATGTTATTGAATCGGGATCTGGTACTTCTCCCCATGCTTCCAACTCGCTTACAATATTGCCCCAATCCGCTGGTTCGTTCAATTGTTTAGGTTCGATAATCCTAGCCATCATTCCGATTCCAGCAAATCTCAAGGCGTTGAAACCAGGAGGTGCCTCCTCGTCAGACTCAACCTGCACCATAGCAGCAGGTCTCCAAGGTGTCTCATTGTCAGACATGGCGCGTGCCCCGGGGGCACGACGTAGTAGTGGGTTTCATTGAATCGGTCAAAGAAGCCTTGAACTCGACCCTCGACCGAAGCGTATGGGTGAACCTGTGTCGGACATCCCTCTTGCCGTCGACATGGATGGTACTCTGATACTCTCAGACATGAGTGTAATCAGCGCCAAGCGAGTGATTGCCCGGAGGCCCTGGATGATTCTTGGGGTTCTGCTCAAGGAAATAATTGGTAAGAGAGCGCAGTGGAAGAGGGATCTTGCTCGCAGACTCGATTTCGAGCCGGAAGAGCTGGATTATCACGAGGCTTTTCTAGATTGGATTACTGCTGAGCACTCGCGAGGCAGGAAGTTGCTTCTGGCAACTGCCTCTGACCGCCTAGTAGCCGAGCGGGTAGCCGCGCATGTTGGCCTTTTCTCAGACGTCTTGGCCTCGGATGAGACGTTTAACCTGCGAGGCAGTAAGAAGGCTGAAGCGCTAATCTCAAGATTCGGTGAAGGAGGATTTGGCTACGCCGGGAATAGTTTCCATGACTTGCCGGTTTGGGAAAAAGCTGGTCAGGTCGTTGTAGTCAATCCAGACAAGGGACTACTAGACCGAGTTGGAGAAGACGTAGACATCATTTTCGAGTAAGTCGGCGGTGGCGACGACCTTTAGCGCAGAATTGTCTCGGTGGCGCATGGGCCGGGTGCGCAAAGCCTTCGGAAGGAGGGTCGACGGGTTGGCTAAGTGGCTACTTCGATTTCGAGTAATTTCGGTCCCGGCTAGTATGTTTGCTAACTCCAGTTATGCTTGGAGTTTTATCTCACGAACTGATCGGATTCGCGCGAGAAGATTACGCGACCGAGTCAAGGAGGGAGAATTGCCCAAGCACGTTTCAATAATCATGGATGGGAACAGGCGATTCGCTTGGAGTAAAAATCTCGAAAGAAGTGTCGGCCACACTCACGGCAAAGAGAAACTCAAGGAAGTCATGGATTGGATTCTCGATCTTGGTATTCCCTACTTCACCGTATACGCCCTGTCTACTGAAAACCTCAAGGAGCGTTCTGAGTCCGAGCTCGAAGGGCTGTTCGATCTATATGTCGCAGGCCTGAATGATATTGCAGATGATCCGAGGATTCACAAGAACGGAGTTAAGGTACAGGCAGTTGGTAGATTGAGTATGTTGCCAGACAGAGTTAGAGAGGCTCTCAAGAATGCAGAATCGCGTACTGAGGACTACTCAGACTTCCTGTTCACAATTTGTCTCGCATACGGAGGCAGAGAGGAAATTGTCGATGCTGTCAGAGATGTCGCGATGGCTCACGCTGAGGGTGAGTTGTCCATGGAGATGATTGACCAACAGCAGATTTCGAGTCGCCTCTACACCTCCGAACTACCCGATCCAGATTTGGTCATCAGAACCAGCGGAGAGGAGCGAGTATCCAACTTCCTGCTCTGGCAAATTGCCTATTCTGAACTACACTTTACAGATGTGCACTGGCCTTCGTTCAGCAAGGTTGACCTCTACGAAGCCCTTGAGTCATACCAGATGAGGAGGCGTCGCTATGGGGAGTGATATGTGTGATGTCTGCGGGCGCGACGACTACAGGAAACCGTCTGTTGCGGTTGATGCAGTGGCTCTGAGGGAAGGCGAGTCCGGCATCGAAGTACTACTGATTAGAAGGGGCGGAGAGCCTGATGTCTGGCGAGGCAGATGGGCATTCCCTGGTGGCTTCGTCGATTACGGCGAGGATCCTGAGCACGCAGTTCTGCGCGAACTTGAGGAAGAGACCGGGGTCGATGGTTTCGACCCGGTCGCACTAGCAATACATGGAAATCCCGACAGGGATCCTCGTAAGCACATTATCGCTCTGTTCTATCTGGTCGATGTTGATTCAGAAGCGGTGCCACGAGGCGGTGATGATGCATCCGACGCTGCTTGGGTACCAGTAGTAGACCTCACAGCCGAGCAGGTGGCTGGAAGTCACTTTGACATCATCGAGATGCTACGTGAGTAAGCCTATCACCTGCACTCTCCTCCGCAAATCATGAGCAGCAAGAAGAAGATTGATACTGGCGCAGAAGTAATGGGCCCTTACAGCCTTGGAATTACGGTCAAAGACCACATCTGGCTATCGGGTCAGATAGACAATACACAAGATGGAATTGAAGCTCAGACCAAAGGAACTCTGAACAAGATCGACGGTCTTCTAGAGGCTGCTGGAAGCAGCAAGTATGACTTGGTGAAAGTCACCGTACTGATGACCGATATCGGAAATTACTCTGCGATGAATGAGGTGTACTCCGAGTGGTTGGGTGATGCTATGCCTCCCTCTAGAGCCGCCTACGCAGTTCAAGATCTACCCGGAGGAGCACTGATTGAGATTGTCTGCGAGGCATTTCGGGGAAGTGGCGCACAATGAAACACGATATCATTCTCAAGCGCTTCGAGCAACCCGATGAATTGAGAGAGTTCGAAAAGGGCAGATTTGAGATTATACACTTCGACGGGATGACAATAGGTCGGGCTACTTACGAGCCCGGATGGAAGTGGTCTGTAGATGTCTCGCCGCTTTCAGGAACGGACTTCTGCGAAGTAGAGCACCTCGGCATGGTACTAGAGGGGCACGCGACATGTGCATTCAAGGACGGAGAGGTCTACACTATGGGTCCCGGAGACTTGTTCTACATCGGTCCTGAGCCGCACGATAGTTGGGTCGTTGGTGACGAGAAATATGTGTCTCTGCACTTCCAAGGGGCCGACAAATACGCTGATTGAGTCGCTATCCCGAATCGGGAACGCTTAGGAGTGTCTGCATCTGGCCCATTCTGTGAGCGTGTTCAAGGCGTACGACATTCGAGGTATCGCGGGGGATGAGATTAGCCCTCAATTCGCCAATAGGTTGGGCAAAACCGTAGTAACCCATCTAGATGCATCTGCTGTCGCTGTAGCAAGGGACATTCGAGACTCAGGGTCTGACTTGCATGCGGCATTCATCGAAGGCGTTACTAGTGCTGGAGCGGATGTTCTCGATCTTGGTGTGACTACAACTGGAGTTCTCTATCGCGCTACCGTCGACTTACCGGCGCAAGCTGCTGTTGCAATAACCGCTAGTCATAATCCTCCCGAGTACAACGGATTCAAGATATGCCACGGCAAACTTCCCATTGCTGGAGATGAGTTGCAGGAGCTGAAGGCGACTTTTGATGCAGGTGAGTTCAACGTGGGCGAGGGAGTCCTCCGGGAAGTCGGTGGCTTCGAGGATCACTACATACGCACTGTGGTTGAAAATGCGGGTAAGCCGGCCAGACCGGTGAAGATAGTCGTAGACTGCGGGAATGCTGTACCAGGGCCTCTTGCAATCAGAGTGATGGAGGCTCTAGGAGTAGAAGCAATTCCACTGTACTGCGAGTGGGACAGTAGTTTCCCCAATCACCCTCCAGATCCAACCCGCCCGAAGAACATGGCTGACCTGTCTGCAGCAGTAGTTGAGCACGGTGCCGAATTCGGAATTGGAATGGACGGAGATGGAGATAGAATTGGAGTCGTCGACGAGTCGGGGCGATTCATCCATCCAGACCGGCTAATGGCCGTGATTGCAAAGGATGTGCTCTCCAATGTCCCAGAAGATGCGGATGAAGACGAGCGCACCGTGTACTTCGATGTGAAGTGCAGTATGGCGCTTGAGGAGGCCATCGAATCAGCAGGTGGGGTGCCCCGTATGGTTAGGACCGGTCATTCATTCATGAAGCGCGAGTTGAGGGACAATCCGATGTCACCTATGGCCGGAGAGATGTCGGGTCACTTCTTCCTTCATGACCGATGGCCTGGTTTTGATGACTCTCTGTACAATGCAGCGCGCCTGCTCGAGATAGTCGGGCGCGACCCTTCTCCCTCAGATGGTGGTCCAAGTTTCTCAGATCGATTCTCATTCCTGCCCGATTACCCCTCTACTGGAGAAGCCAAGATTCCTCTACCTGGAGAACGAGAGCAGGTTCTGAGTGATGTGGCAGAAGCCTTCTCTGACATGGAGTTCTCAACGGTTGACGGAGTTAGAGTTCGATACGAAGACGGTTGGTGTCTATGTCGTGCCAGTAATACTGAAGCTATCCTAGTTATGCGTGCTGAAGGTCGTACAGAAGCTTCTCTGGAAGCAATCCTAGCGGACGTAAACGCCCGCCTAGGTCATATGATGGATCTTAGTGCACTTCACTAATCTTCCATCTGTTCTGTGATACCCGACACCATCAGAGGTATTGCGACAATTAACGCGCAAACACCATTTCCGATAACAGTCGAGCCCATTCCGTCGGTAACAGGTACTTCCATTGCGATATTCATGATTATGTCCATTAACACGCCTAAAGCAAGCAGAGCCAATGCAATGTGAATGCCCCTCTTCTTATATCGAATCATCAATATTCCAGCATAAACACCGACGCTCGAGAGTACAAGCATTAGGACACCGATCACGGATACAAACATGCCTGCCTCGGTTGCATCTGAGCCGACTTCGGGTGCTAAACTTGCGAGGAAAGCACCTCCTAGTACGACAGCCAAAGAAGCCAGAACAGCGAGTATCTGGAATAGAGAGTAAATCGCTCCGATGATTATGGGCCAAGGCGATTTGCTGGCATACTGCACTTGTGTCTGCTGGTCAAAAGCACCAGCGGGTACTGCTTCTGGGGCGGCGTTCGGCGTTCCACTGAAAGTGGTTTCTTGAGGTACTGTCCCTCCATCTTCTTCCATGCTTTGAGTGGACGGTGGTGACATTTAGCCTTGTTCCCTGCACCGATTCTCTATATGTAGAGGTGAGAGCCGGGGGTTCGCCGCCACTGTAGCTTAGTTGGTAGAGCACCTGATTCGTAATCAGGAGGTCGGGAGTTCAAGTCTCCCCAGTGGCTCACTCTTCTTCATCGAAGCCTAGCGCTTC
>CAYYAH010000080.1:0-5743 GCA_964470075.1 uncultured Candidatus Poseidoniales archaeon | reverse complement strand
GAAGCTCAAACTGTGATGGCGGTGGAGTTTTGTCGTTCAGCTCTGTAGAAGAGCAGTTAGGTCTGACAGGATGGTCTGCTGAAGGCGATGGAATCGGAGGGCTTCTCAAGACGAGGGTAGAGGACTTCGGAGTCGAAGAGATAGCCCGTATTCCTGCCTTGGATCCAAAGGGCAGATTTACCGTTGCAAGAGTCTCATTGACCAACTGGGAAACCAACCGTTTCCTAGGGCGTCTGGCCAAGGCATGCGGAATCAGCAGGAGGAGAATATTCTCGTCCGGAATGAAGGACAAGCGTGCTGTGACAAGTCAGATACTCGTCATTGACGCTCCTAGATCAAAAGTGGAGGCCACTGAGATAACCGATTCTACAATCGAAGTCATTGGAAGAACTCATCACAAGATTGGCATGAGTGATCACGATGGCAACAGATTCACAATCACAGTCCGAGGATGCTGCGACTCCCAAGGTAATCCAATCGACAGCAAGGAGGCCATGTCTAGGGTCAGACAGATTATCTCCGGCATGTCAGAGAGAATGGGAACGGATTCATTTCCAAATTGGATTGGCCCGCAAAGGTTCGGTTCGACCCGCCCAGTAACTCCTGAAGTCGGCAGGGCTGTGGTCGAAGGGGATTTCGAGAAAGCCTGTGACTTATATCTAGGAATGGAGGGTCAGAGTGATACGAAGGATGTCTGGCAATTCAGGAAGCTTTGGAGAGATGAGAGAGATGCTAATGCATGCCTAGAAATCATTCCCGACCATCTAGGCTACGAGAGGTCAATTCTGGAGTCATTGGCTGAGAAACCCGAGGATTGGCTTAGAGCATTCAAGCGACTGCCACACTCACTCCAACTTCTCTCAGTACACTCTTTGCAATCGCTCGCATTCAATCATGCACTTGCCGCTAGGATGGATTCAGGCCACTCATTAATTGAACCAATTCTAGGAGATTTAGTGGCTCCCTTACACGTAAATGGGAGAATAGATGTCTCAAAGTTGGCAGAGGTCACTGAATCCAATCTTGAGAGGTGCAGAAGGAACTGCAATCTAGGGAGGTTGACTGTAACCGGCCCACTTCCAGGACTAGATTCGCAACTGGCTTCGGGACAACAGGGAGAAATAGAACTCACGGGCCTTAAGAGGTCCGGATTGACGAAAATCAATTGGAGAGTCTCCAGCATTCCAAGACTCACTTCTTCGGGAACTCGTCGCCCTCTTTCTGTTCCATTCGATTCATTCAGTGTAGAAGAGGCCCAGGAAATCTCCGAGGACAAATTATCTCAGCGATGGAGAGACAGCCCATCTAGTTCTGATAGGTGGCATCCGGAGGGCGCCAGCCTGAGGCTGAGATTTTCATTACCACCTGGCACCTACGCTACTGTATTGATGCGAGAGTTGATGAAATCACCACTCGATCATTACTAATCAGAGACGACCCATCTCAAGAGCTTCTATCTGGCCGACTAGAGGATTTAGATTCCGGACCCGGGACTCGAATCCATCGACTATTCCCTCTCCTTCTCCAAGAACAGCTTGAACCTCAATGAACATCATTCCGAAGGCGAGAGGCTTGATTTCAACAGCCTGTACTTCTTCGAAACTATCGATATTATCAGCAATCTCTTCGTAATCAGGAGTTCCTTCATCCGGTTGGTCAATAGTTACCTTGTACTTGACTACAACATGTCCCATTAAATCACCTCAGGGTCCGCTAAATCCGCACTCTGTGCAAATGTACTCCACGGCCTGCACTCTACACTGCTCACTGCGGCCAATCGAGTGTCCACACTCGGGGCAAGGGAAAGCCGTACTATTCTTGTCAACTAGTGGTAAACCCGATGAGGTGCAGATGTCTGCTCTTTGACTCATTAGAGAACCCCGGTGACGCGGCGACCCACACTCCCCTTTTAGCGTTGACTTACTCAGTAATGGTCAAAGAAGTAGCAATCTCCTGTTAGGTTAGGGTGAAATACCACTGGCCAAACTAATCGTCGAGTGAAATGTCGGAAGAAGAGGTGAATCTGTCAGGCAAAGAAATAGATCTGAATGATTTTGTCACAGACGAGGGTGGAATCTGGAGTTTGAGACAATTGGAGAAGGTTAGAGGCTGGAACAATATCGAATACGCCCCCGGCCTTTCTGGGAAGAATACTCCATCGACTGGATTGTCAATGAATCGCGCTTACATTCCTCCAGGAGGAGTGGCTAAGGCCCACATCCATGTTGATTTCGATGTTATGATTTTCTTACTCAAAGGCAGTGTCAGGCACGAGTACGGGCCCGGTTGCAGGAAATCTGTCGTCCACAGCGCTGGAGACATGTTCTATATCGAGCCTGGACTGCCTCATGAGGTATTCAACTGCTCAGATGACGATTGGGTGCATGCTGTAGTAGCTCGCTCGGATTCATCTGAATGGCAGAACATAGTCCCTTACGATCGAAATTCGGAGTGAAGATATTCAATCACTATCTTTGTTCAATCTCCTGAATCCTACTACTGTTTCCTCATCATCTTCTGATTCATCAACCAATATGCCGAGTTCACCAAGGTGTTCATTGACCTGCTCCAGTGCAGTCTTACCTCGCGCCGCGGCTCGAACGCGCGGCAATCTATTCTGGCAGACTAGATATGTCTCCGAAGACGAGCTCCTGCTAGCAGTAGGAGAAAATCTCTGGACATTAGAAAATCTATCTTTGGCTGCACCCACAAGACCCTCAATCCCAATTCCTTGGAATATTTTGGTCACAAATGATCCCCCTGCAGGTACGAAGCGCATAGCAGCATCTAGGACCAGAGTGGAGAGCTCCAAAGAAATCGTCTGATCGGTATCATAGCGCCCTGTGAGATTGGGAGAGATATCGCTGACGACCACATTAATCTCATGGCCTTCGAGAGCCTCGCCAATCCGTTCTATTGTGGAGTCATCGGTAATATCTCCAATTATCACAAAGGCCCCTTCCACTGGAGAAGTAGCGAGCAAATCAACTCCTACAACCATCCCTTCTTCACCGGCCTCCTCGACAGCAACCTGTAACCATCCCCCAGGGTGACATCCAACGTCGAGTACACAATTTCCAGGCCTGATTATGCCGAATCTCTCTTGGATTTGCTTGAGTTTGTATGCGGAGCGAGTCCTATATCCTTTGGAGCGCGCGATACGCCTCCAGGCATCCCGCCTGTTATCCTGATACCAGCGCTTGCTCACAGGTCTTCCTCGTGGTTCGGGTTAATGAAATGGTCATTACCTGTACGAAATTAAAGGCCAATCTCTGATATCAGCGCACTAGCAGTATGTCTGATTGCTTCCTCTGATACCATGTCAGGCCTGAAACCGGTTGCGAATAGGCTCTCAACATCCAAGGAGGTCTTGGGCACATCGCCAGCCCAACCTCTGTCTCCGCCAGTGTATTCGATTGAGACTCCTTCTAGGCCACTTTCCTCCACAACAATCTCTGCAATCCTGCGCACAGAGCAGGTGTCTCCAGTGCCTAGATTGTAAAGGTTGACATCTTCTCCAGTATTGCCGATTAGGTGAACCATCGCCTGTACACAATCGTGAGCCGACATGTAGGACTTCTCTTGCATGCCGTTGCCTAAAACCTCGAGTCTACTCGAGTCTATCTTCAACTTGTGAATGAAGTCGTAGATTACTCCATGAGTCCCTCTCGGGCCGACGATGTTGGCAAAGCGGTGGACCCATGACTTTGCCCCGAAAGTCCCACACCAGGCGGTAATCAGCGCTTCTGAGGCCAACTTTGAGGCCCCGTATAATGAGATTGGCTTGATTGGCCCGTATGTTTCGGGCGTGGGCATAACATCAGCCTCCCCGTAAACAGCAGAAGAGGATGAGAATGAAATCTGACCTACATCCTCGATTCTCATCGCCTCTAGAACATTGTATGTAGCCACTGTTCCTTGCTTAAGGTCTGTATCTGTAACAGTAGTGCCCAGCCTGATATCTGGGTTAGCCGCCATGTGATGAACAATGTCGACACCGACCATCGCTTGTCTCACTGCATCCGGGTCTAGAAGATCGGCCTTGACCACCTCGACCAAGCCTGAATCATCGTGATGAGATAGGAACTCCATCCGGCCACTGCTGAAGTTATCGAGGACTCTTACTGACTTGCCACCTTGTACTAGGGCATCAACTAGGTGTGAGCCGATGAATCCAGCACCTCCGGTGACCAATTCCATGTACTGGCCAACCTACCGCATGCCTTGAGTCCATCGGGGATGCCTAGAATCAATTTACTTTCTAATTCGCATCTGACCGAGAGCCATTGCGAACGCTTCATTTGGCTCCGGCAGGGGCAACCCTGCGTGGCAGAGGAGGAACCGGGTGACAGATACTCTGTCAAGCCCGACGAAGACCGCGATGATGAGCAGGCCTTCTGGGACCGTTTCTTTGAATCTTTGAAACCGGTTAAGCAGAAGATTGACTATGCAAAGAAAGCAATCTCATCGAGTTTTATCGGTGAAGGCGTCGACACAGTTGCCCAACTAATAGACGATGTCGGCGATGCTGCAGATGCAGTAACTAGGAGGACCGCCGAGTTGACTTATTCATCGATTCTCAGAAGTCCTGCAGCCGTAGTAATTCTGCTGATTCTAGTTACAGCTACTATAGGAAGAGATGCGATGGAATTTGAACATCAGATTAACGGAGATGTCGAAATCTACCTGCCTGATGGGGCTGATTCCACCGAGCTTCTACAGCAGGTTCGCGAGCAATGGTCCACTGATATCTTCATGCTCTACATTCAGACCGACAATGCGATTGCCGACCCATCTAGGCGAGGCACTGAGAATATTACTCATGTCGAGATTCTTAAACAGATATCCTGGATTGAGGGCGATGATCAGAATCGTGGCATTGGGGGCTACCAGTCCGGATTGGATTACAACAAGGAGGACAGAGGGGCGATAGATGGTGTGGTCTGGATTCTCTCCCCGGCTCAAATCGTCAAGGAAGCAAACTCCTCCAGTTACAGATTCAATTGCGCGATGGAGAAGTACGCCTTGCCCACTGGCGACGGAGAGGACTGCGCAGTATCCTCGTTGAATCCGTTCGAAGGGTACTCAATTCCAGAAGGCGATGGCGCCCAAGAGAGAATCGACCGTTTTGTTGAGGATGCAGAACCACTGCTTTCAAGCTTCATTCGAGACACTAACAACGACGGGATTTGGGACACGACTGTAGTAGTCATGGGCCTGAAGTTCGATATGTCGGATACGGCTATAACACCGCGTGACGATCCCAAAGGTAAGACTGAGGAGAATCCATCGGGACAACTAAGGGATCACAAGGCATTCATCAGGCATGCTGAGTTACTGATCTACGAAGTATCAGACCCTACAATTTGCCCAATTTGTCACCGTACATACCTCTCTCCAACTTCGACTATGGATGAATTCACATCTACTGACAATAGGAAAGCCGTGACTATCACAGGGCTGACTCCAGTGGTTCACGATATCTCGGATGCTATCTATCAGGAGTTAGTAGACCGAATGCTACCAATCAGCGGAGTTCTGGTAT
Source organism: uncultured Candidatus Poseidoniales archaeon (assembly GCA_964470075.1). GTDB lineage: Archaea > Thermoplasmatota > Poseidoniia > Poseidoniales > Thalassarchaeaceae > Thalassarchaeum. The sequence goes on along the minus strand of CAYYAH010000080.1, from coordinate 198 downwards.
GCCTCGCCATGCTGTTACTCCACCGTAACCCGAAGGTCATCATCATCTGTGGAGCTCCAATAATGATGAGTCTGGCAATCACTTTCGGAATAACGGTTATTGCCGACATCATGCTGACTCCGATGATTATCTCTGTTGGACCTATTCTAGTCGGTTTAGGAGTAGATTATGCGCTGCATCTGACCAATCGGATTGAGG
>CAYYAH010000079.1:0-5805 GCA_964470075.1 uncultured Candidatus Poseidoniales archaeon | reverse complement strand
TATTCAGGATGGCTAGCCCAGCCAATCGAGAATTGGCCGATTATCGATACTGAGGAGGCTTTGTTGGGAGATCCTCATGTCTCTGAGAGAATTATCCTCAAGAAATCAGGATATCTTACTGAATTCGGGTCGCTGGGCACTATTTCGGGTTAGAAGAGACTGTTTTTCACGACCGTGGGGTTCTTGACTGCCTCCCATGGCCGTAACATGCCCGTACTGCAACACCGTGGTGACGAAGCCCCAAGCCGGAGGAATAGTATGAACCAAGGTACCAAGCACGGGCCGCCACTTGTCGAAGACCAGTGTGACTGTCTGCAACGGAATGATCACTGGAGCAAAGCAAGTGGCCGGATTGTGTTAGGTCTCCGGATGACCGAATGGGATGAATCATGGGACTACCCCATAATCCGACAAACGTCCCGGGGTGGGTCAGGAGCCCGAGCTTCGCTGTGAAGGCCTCCGTTACGCCCCGGGGCACACAACCACTGGAGGTGGAAAGATACACGAGGTCGGCCTAATCGGCGGCACCTTCGACCGTTTCCATGCCGGGCATCGTAATCTGCTGGTGTCTGGACTATCGAAATGTCAGACCATAGAGGTCTGGGTGTCTGTGGACTCAATCGCTAGAGCGAAGGATTCCAGAGTAAATCCTTGGGAGCAAAGGGTCGAAGAAATCAAACAGACTCTAGACGCAGACCTCGATAGATTAGAGTTTCATGAACTGGATAATCTGCACGGCCCTGCTCAAACTCATGAACAGGCAAGTGCGATTATTTGCACATCAGAGACCATGCCAGAATGTGAGACAATCAACAGAATACGTCGAGAATCTGGGATGTACGAACTTGAGATTATTTGTGTCGACCACACAATATCTTGGGACAACAAACCAATTTCTAGTTCCAGAATCAGAAACGGAGAAATCGACCGAGAGGGGGGGCGCTGGATCCCCGAATCTTTCGAGACGAATGAGATGGTCATGACTTCCGAAGTAGAGGATGAATTGAAGACTCCCTTCGGACAGTTGATTCCCGGACCAGAGGATGACCCTAGTCAGGCTATGTCTGAGATTCTATTGATGACCAAAGGTTCGCATGGGCCACTAATTGCCGTAGGAGATGTAACCGTCCGAACCCTACAAGACATAGGCAGGCCGGCCGACATCGGACTAATCGATGGCCGTACAAAGAGGCAGGTCTGGGATGGGGCCGAGGGGATAGATCCATCTCTGTTTGATTCAGTGTTGGAATGCTCAAGTCCCGCAGGACGCCTCACACCATCTTTGCTCTCTTCATGCGAAACAGCAATTTCTTCTTGGAATGAGGAATACAAATCTTCGTTAATTATCGTAGATGGCGAGGAGGATCTAGCCCCCCTACTTCTTCACCCGCTCGCTCCTATCGATTCCGTCATTCTGTATGGTCAACCCGGTAAGGGAGTTGTAATCAGATGGTGTGGAGAAGATGCCAAGCAACGCTGCCGCAGATTGCTTAACGGATTTACAGCTAGTGAGTAATCAAGCAGCATCCTCTAATGTGTGTATACCGACACCAAAGCTCACTAGGACCACCATTACAGAATAGACACCCGGGCCAACCCATGTGTTATACATCGAACTCCATGAAAGGTAGAATAAGACTCCAATGACAATCATCCAACTTCCCATGGTTCTCTTAATGCCATTCTCTGAAGTTAGTAGACTGGAGAAAACAGGGCCACTTGACAGCCCTCTCAGCCACTCCATAACACCACCATCGAAGCACTTTTTCATACCCATAGATCCTAGTGCCATCAAGACGACCCCTAGCAATGCGAATACCATGTCATCCACGACAATGCTAGAGCCATCATGAGGTACATTCGAGACAGCAGCATCTCCTGAGATGAAACCAATCCACATCACCTTGAATCCTGGGGAGTAAGCACCAATTGTGATGTTGACCACAGTCAGTAGCAGGACCCAAGCTCCTAGAACCAAAGCCAAACTAGACATGGTCTGACTGGGCCTACTCAAGGACTCATTCCAGTCTGCTCCCTGCATGGTCATCGAGGCGGCGACCTTACACCTTCGTTTAACCATTATCTGAGGTAGAATACCTGCTCAGAGTTGAGTCTGCAGGTTGTATCTGCCAAGAGACGCCTCGGCAATAAGTGGTTCAGAATCGCTCATTGTCGAAATCGCATCAACTCCCTTAGGGATTGCAGAGTTTACTTGCTTGCTTCTTCCACCTCTTCCTTTGCTGACGTTTCTAGCCATAATTAGGCCAAGAGTATCGAGTTCATTGAGTAGCGACGAAATACGTCTCGGAGTAAGAGGCTCGACTGAGATTTTCAAGCATGCGTCACTGTATGTTCTGTAGGTCTCACCGGTAGAGATGTTTCTCAGACCATTGTCTTCGTTTAACTTGATTGCGAGGACGAGAAGTTTCTGATGCAGAGGCAGAGTCTTCAGAACTGGAGTTACCTGATCGTATTCTAATTGGCTCTGAGCCAGTCTTACATGTCTTCTGTCTACAGAATTCTGTGCTCTCTGTTCTGCCTTCTGAACTGAGATGCGTAGAAGATCTAGAGCTCTTCGAGCATCACCATGCTCTTGGGCGGCCAAGGCGGAGCAGAGTTCCAACACTCCTTCTTCAATTACTCCTTCGCGCAAACCGGTACTGACTCTCTCGCTCAGGATGTCCTGAATCTCCGGTGCTCCATATGGGTGGAAAACCAAGTCCTCTTGACTCAATCTGGAAGTCACTCTAGGATCTAGTTGCTGGGTGAAGTTTAGATCGTTGCTGATGCCTATGATACAACACCTCGAGTTCCTAAGTGAGGTATTCAGGCTTGTCAGGTTGTACAGTAAACCGTCACCGGCTCTAGCAACTAGATTGTCAATCTCATCGAGAACTATGATGTGAACTCCTCCTGCTCTATCCATTCTGGAAATCAGTTCCTCAAGCACCCTGTCAGTAGGCCAGCCAGTGAATGGGATTGGAGAATCTCCGCGCCTTCCTAGCTTGCTGGCTATGGTCTGAACAACCCTGTATTTCGTATCCACATTTCGGCAATTGATTTCGTAGGTCTCAACACTCTTACCCATCTCCTTGCCCTTGTCAAGCAACTGTCCGAGAACGAATCTGGTGACGACAGTCTTGCCTGAACCAGGCACTCCGTAGAGCAGCATGTTAGAGGGGATGTGTCCGTTGAGGGCATCGACCAGATTGCGAACCAGAGCCTCGACCTCATGGTCTCGATGAGGAAGCCTCGAAGGCTCGAATGCGTGGTCGAATGCACGGCGATCGACGAAGAGACAATCTTGGCCGAGAATTTTTTCGAAAATGTTTCCTTCCATTTTCTTTCACCGCCTGGCCAAAACACGATTGCTGTTTCATCAAGACCTAGGATCAAGATGAGCCAGCCAACGTGGATGTCAAGCGAGGATGTTGGTGGTAATAAGACTGTCCGACGAGTCTAGAAGTTGGCTGAGTTTTTCCTTCTTTATTAGCCAGTATGCCGCCAAGCAAAAAGGGTGAAAATTCGTCCCATCCACTTTCTCTCAGTATAGCGTTTTTCTGATAATTTATTCGGTGTGAAAAATGCATCAGTAGAGAATATGAATCATCGCATCGCTCTCAGATGTGGATGACGCCGAAATTACCATCAGAGTAAGCCCGAAAGTCATGAATTCACATCAACCTAGAGAGTAAAATGAAACTCAGATTTTTCGCATGTATAAACTAAGTTAATTTAATCAAGAATTTCTTTGCATCGAAATCGAACCATTTTCGGCAATGACTAGACAATCTCCATCCTCAATCTGAATCACAGACTCGGGCAGTTCAGGTATCGGGAATCCCGACTGCTCCCCCTTGGCGCTTGAGTAATTGTGAGTAACTAGTACTAACGCGTGAGAGTGTCTCTCAGAGAATGCAACTACATCAGAAGGTGTGTGGTGATGAGGGCTTTCTACGAAGTCCGGAATTCCCATTTCGAGTAGAACCACCTGACATCTCGAGGCCCTGTGATCAATCTCATCGCACGGCCCCGAGTCGCCACAGTGTAGAAATCTAAATCCACTCGAGTGGATTAACTCGTAGCCGTGAGGGTCGGTCTGCTCGACATGCTTGACAGCAAATCTCTCGAAGGACCAATCAGTTCCTTCCAGATTCTCAGACTCAGATTCCGACCACACAACTCTCTCATCAAGAGAATCCTCAAGACTTCCGGGAAAACCAGTCCTGCAAAGATCCCCTAGTAATTCCCTTCCTCTTGGCCTCAGGTGGACATTCAGTGCAGACTTGAAGTCGGGGTCGGAGATGTACTTCCTCTCGAGTAAGAGGAATGGGAAGCCGAAGATATGGTCAGCATGCCAGTGCGTGATGAGTACATGCTTGAGGTCACTTGGAGAAGTGCCACATCGCCTTAACTGGGCGAGTACTGTTGGCGGCGTATCAATCAACACGCAACCATCTACTAAAGCGAGCGCATGCATCCTACCAGGGGGCATGAATGCGTTGCCGGTACCTAGGAAGTCTATGCGCGCCATGTACTCCGATGAGGGCATCCCGACTTGACCTCATCGCATTGAATCGATTACGGCTTCCAGCCCACTCTCTGCATTTGTTCATAAACGGGCCTTGTCTCGACGGCTCGCCAATTGAGGAGTGTACATGCCACAGTGGAGTGCGAAGAACCCCTACGTCTCTAAGCTGAATGAGAATTGGATTCTCAATGGAAAAGGCTCAAGGAAGGAGACCAGACACATCGTTTTCGACTTGGGAGACTCCGGCCTTGAATACAAGGCCGGCGATGCTCTAGGAGTAATTCCACAGTGTCCACCCGAGCTAGTACAAGAACTCCTGAACGCCTGCGGTTTCACTGGAGAAGAGAAGGTAGAGACGCACCTAGGAGAGTGCAGCATCAGAGAGGCACTGACTAATAGATACGAGATTCACAGAATTTCCAAGAAGTGGATTGGGAACCTAGGTGACAGGCTAGCATCAGACTCTCCTAAGATTGAGATTAGAATTGTAGACAGGCAGCGCGCTTCAACAGAAGACGGCGAATTACTCATGGACTGGAGAGGTTCGGGAGATGACGATGATGTACCCGAAGGCTACGTCGAAATCGGTTCTGCCAAAGACCCTTCGGAAGAGCTTTGGAACACTCTGATGGACGACACAGAGGCCATGGATGACTACATGTGGTCAAGAGACTACATCGATGGCTTAGCTGACTTTGGCCACATCGGATTCACTCCTCAGCAATTTGTTGATGGCATGGACAGGCTCAAGCCGAGACTATACTCAATCGCTAGCAGTCCCGACTTCGAGCCAGGAACCGTCCACCTTACAGTGGCGATTGTCAGGTACCAGCATCACGACAGAGACAGAACCGGACTTTGTACCGGATACTTGGCCGATCGCTGCGATGTGGATGATTCTGAGATTGGAGTATTCATGTCGCCTACAAGATCGTTCGTTCTCCCAGAGGACGGCTCGACTGACATCATCATGGTAGGCCCTGGAACCGGAATTGCTCCGTTCCGAGCGTTCCTTCAGCAGAGACAGGTGGATGGCTCGACCGGTCGCAACTGGTTGTTCTTCGGAGACTGGACAGAGGAGGGAGAGTATCTCTATCGCAATGAGATGGAGGCTTGGACAGAGTCAGGCCTGATTGACCGACATGACCTTGCTTGGTCTCGCGCTGGCCCTGACAAGGTATACGTCCAGCACTTGATGAAGCAGAACGGCGAGGAGATCTGGAACTGGATAGACAATGGAGCATACTTCTATGTCTGCGGCGACAAGAACTACA
>CAYYAH010000078.1:0-5808 GCA_964470075.1 uncultured Candidatus Poseidoniales archaeon | reverse complement strand
AAGAAAGGTGCACTAGCCAAGTCAAGACCAGACGACATTGCTGCTGCAGTAGTTGACAAGTTACTTTCAGATACCAGAATCGACCCTTCACTGGTCGATGACCTAGTGGTTGGTTGTGCCTTCCCTGAGGCTGAACAGGGATACAATCTAGCCAGAATCATCACCTTCCTCAGTGAGCTCCCCGAAACCGTTCCGGGCGTGACAATCAACCGCTTCTGCGGTTCCTCAATGCAAGCAATTCACGACGCTGCTGCTAGAATCAATGCTGGCCATGGTGACGCTTACATCGCAGGCGGCGTTGAGAGTATGACACGCATCCCTATGACCGGATTCAATCCAATGCCAAATCCCAATCTTCCTTCCGAGGCAATGACTTCCATGGGAGTCACTGCCGAGAACCTTTCAAAGCTGCATAAAATCGGCAGAGGAGAACAGGAACAATTTGCGATTGAGAGTCAGGCCCGAGCGACCGCTGCAAGAGAGTCTGGTTCCTTTGCAGAAGAGATTGTCCCAATCGAGACCTCAGGAGGCACCGTCGACCAAGATGGATGTATCAGGCCAGGTACCGACTCAGAGGCACTGGCCAAACTACGTCCCGCCTTCGATTCTAACGGCACCGTGACTGCCGGAACCTCTTCTCCTCTGACAGATGGGGCCGCCTTCGTATTCCTTTGTTCAGAGGAGTTCGCTGCAGAACACGATCTCAATCCAATGGCTAGAATCAAGAGCGCAGCCGTGTCGGGCTGTGCACCCGAGATTATGGGAATCGGCCCAGTTGAGGCTAGTAGGAAAGCACTCGAGCGCGCCGGGCTGTCACTGGAGGACATCGACATAGTAGAGTTGAACGAGGCCTTCGCTGCACAATCACTTGCGGTTATCGGAGAACTCGGTCTCGACCACGACAAGGTCAATCTTGAGGGAGGAGCGATAGCACTCGGCCACCCCTTAGGAGCAAGTGGGGCCCGGATTACTGGCAAGGCCGCACAGTTGCTGAAGAGGAGCGGTGGCAAGCATGCATTAGCTACTCTTTGCGTGGGCGGCGGAATGGGGATGGCAACAGTGCTGGAACAAGTCTAGGTGTTAGTGTGTCAGACAGCATAGAGAGCGTAGCCGTAATCGGCAGTGGTGTGATGGGTGCAGGTATTGCCGCTCACTGCGCCAATGCTGGCTGCGAAGTTCTACTGCTGGATATAGTCAGGGATGAGAACAATCGCAATTTGGTTGCAAACTCTGCCATTCAGCAGATGATGAAGTCCAACCCTGAGATGCTGATGCACAAGCGCAATGCAAAACTCATTACTGCTGGTAACATTGAGGATGACCTGTCCAAACTCTCTGAAGTCGACTGGGTCGTCGAGGTAGTAATAGAGAATCTCGAAATCAAGAGAAATCTCTACGCCAGCATGTCAGATCACATTGGACCTAACACGATAGTTTCCTCTAACACCTCAACTCTTCCCCGCTCCGAATTAGTCAAAGGTATGTCAGATGATATGGCATCTAGGTTCCTCATCGCTCATTTCTTCAACCCCCCACGATATCTTCCCCTCCTAGAGATTGTTACTGCTTCTGAGGTAGACGATTCCGTTACAGAGAGGCTGTGTTCGTTCGCAGACCAGAGACTCGGCAAGAGAGTCACGATGTGCAATGACACACCAGGGTTCATCGGCAACAGACTAGGGATTTATTTCATTCAAAGGGCCCTCAAAGCAACCCTCGACCACGGTCTTACAGTGGAGCAGGCCGATGCCATGCTAGGTCGACCAATCGGAGTCCCCAAAACCGCAGTCTTTGGACTGATGGATCTGGTCGGAATTGACCTAGTCCCACATGTCACCTCTAGTATGCTTGAGCACCTTCCATCAGAAGATCCGTTCCATGACATTGCCGGGACCGGTGGTGATATTGTCGAGACGATGATTGCCGAGGGTTACACAGGCAGGAAGGGCAAGGGTGGATTCTACCGTCTCAACAAGGAAGGAGGTAAGCGAGTCAAAGAAGCTCGCAACCTATCCACAGGTGAGTACGCTCCAGCCAACCGCAGAGCTGCCTTCTCCTCAGCAAAGATGGGTAAGCAAGGACTTGCTCGACTCATGGACTACCCTGACGAGGGCGCAGCATTCGTTTCTGATGTTCTGCTGGATACGCTGTCTTATGCCGCTCACATAGCACCTCAAGTCAGCGATGATATCTACTCGATTGATGGCGCTATGAAAGTAGGTTACAATTGGAAGAAGGGGCCATTTGAGATGATGGATGCAATTGGTGTCAGTAGTATGGTAGAGCGTCTACAGTCTACTGGAAGAAGCGTTCCGAATTTCCTCGCTAAGGCCGCTGAGGCCGGCTCATTCTACACCATAGAAGATGGAGAAATAATCCGCTTAGAATCAGATGGCTCGATGGTCAAAGTAGACCGACCGGAATCGACACTAACAGTAGCTGATCTGAAGAGGCGCGGCAAGCCACTGAAGCGCAACGGCTCTGCAAGCATCTGGGACATGGGCGACGATATACTACTCGTCGAGTATCACTCAAAGATGAATGCTGTTGACCCTTTCATCGTGGAGATGTTGGTCGATGCCGTCGATATGGCCGAGTCAGGAGATTGGAAAGGCATCGTTATCGGCAATGACGGCTCAAACTTCTCTGCTGGAGCAAATCTAGGACTGGTTCTTTTCGCTGTCAACCTAGCTGCGTGGAAGGATGTTGAGGATTTCATCGCTGCAGGGCAAGACGCCTATCAGGCTGTGAAGTATTGCGAAATCCCTGTTGTCGCAGCATCTGCTGGCATGTGCCTAGGAGGAGGAGCAGAGGTTCTGATGCACTGCGATGCGGTCCAGGCTCATTCCGAGTCCTACATTGGGCTCGTCGAAGTCGGTGTTGGAATAATTCCCGCTTGGGGTGGATGCAAGGAATTGCTCGGACGCCTACGTGATTTCAGACTAGTTCCGGAAGGGCCGATGGGAGCGGTGATGAAGGCTTTCGAATACATCGGAACCGCTCAAGTGGCGAAATCTGCAGAGCAGGCGCGCTCTATGGGCTTCCTCAGCCCAGATGACAAGATTACAATGAACAGAGACAGACTCCTAGCCGATGCTAAGCAGAAGGTTTTGGAAATGTCACAAGACTACGAACCACCTGAGCCCCGAACCTACACCCTGCCCGGAGATACCGGCTTCACCGCGCTCGAGTTAGCAGTCAAGGATCTCGCGCTTTCCGGTCAAGCAACCCCTCATGACGTCGTAGTAACTAGGGAGTTGGCACGTATTCTGACCGGCGGAGATACCGACATAACTGAGTCACTAGAGGAGGACGATATCCTCGAGATGGAGAGGAATGCTATTGGTTGGCTTGGGCGACAGCCCGATTCTCTAGCGAGGATGGAGCATATGTTGGAGACCGGCAAACCGTTGAGGAACTGAGGTGATATGATGCCAGTATGGGAACCCCCTTCTCGCGAGTATGACTTCCTGTTCAACGAGGTCTTCGATGCAATTGACTCAATTCAAGGACTGGGTTATGACGACTTTGATGCAGACTTTTTGGCCATGTTGATTGACGGATGGGCCACTCACTCAAAGGAGGTATGGCTCCCAATAAACGAGCTTGGGGACAAAGAGGGACTATCTTTCCAAGATGGCAAGATTACCATGCCTCAGGAATTCAAGGATGCATACAGGAGAGGAATCGACGAGGGATGGCTGGCTACAGCATGTAAGCCCGAGCATGGAGGCATGGGCGTACCCACCTTCTTCCAGGCAGTGACATGGGCCGAGTTCGGTACCTCGGCTTGTATGTCTCTCAGTGTTCTACCTGCTCTTTCCTTGGGAGTGTACGACATCCTAGTTTCTCATGGTAGGCAAGACTTGGTTGATTACTTCGCCTCAAATCTAGCAATCGGTGAGTGGGCGGGGACGATGTGTTTAACGGAACCCCACGCAGGGACTGATTTAGGAATTATCAATACTAAGGCCGAGCCCAAATCAGATGGAACATACAGAATTTCCGGGACTAAGATTTTCATTACCTATGGAGAGCACGATATGTCCGAAAATATCGTTCATTTGGTCCTAGCAAAAGCTCCTGATGGGCCAGAGGGAACCAAGGGAATTTCCCTCTTCCTTGTTCCAAAATTCCTGCCACCCGACTGGAAAGAGGGGGGATTAGAGGGAGTATCCAATGAACTCATGCCTGAGCACAACGGAGTGACCTGCTCAGGTACTGAGGAGAAGATGGGCCTGCACGCGAGCCCAACTTGCGTGATGAACTTCGATGATAGCGTCGGCTGGCTAGTCGGACCACTCCATGGAGGGATGCCCCTGATGTTCGAGATGATGAACAGAGAGAGAGTTGCTACGGGAATGATGGGCCTCGGCCTCGCAGAGATTGCATACCAGAATGCGCTTGCATGGTCTTTGGATCGTAGACAAGGCAGAGATCTCAAGGGAATCCAGGACCCTAATGAATCCGCTGACAACATCCTAGTTCATCCGGATGTCAGACGCATGCTCCTTGAGGCTAAGGTCAACAACGAAGGATGCAGGGCCCTCGCAGCCTGGACAGGAATCCTCCTCGACCAGATGCGCAGCGAGGATCCTGAAATTTCTGAGCAAGCAACGGCATTGGTAGCACTATTTACACCGATAATTAAGGCGCACTTCACTGATCTCGGCTGTGAAACTGTCAGTACCTGCATGCAGGTTATGGGTGGTGCTGGATACTGCAGCGAGTACGGGGTCGAGCAGTTCTACCGCGATGTCCGAATCTCCAAGATATGGGAGGGGACCAATGGAATTCAAGCCCTCGACTTGGCTGGCCGTAAGATTACTCAAGACTTTGGAAAGAACCTCCGACACCTAATGTGGCCACTCTCCGAGTTTATCGAGAATAACAGGGATGACCCAGAGATGTCTGAATTCAACAAACCACTACACCAAGGCGTCAGGGGTCTACAGCAGATTACCTTGCTGATGATTGCCGAGGGCATGGCAAATCCACATTTCCTCGCTGCCGGTGCAACAGACTACTGCCGATACTTTGGTAATGTTCTTCTCGCATACATGTGGGCGAGGATAGCCAAGATTTGTCTACAGAAGAAAGACGACCCATTCTATGCTGCTAAACTTGCAAGTGCCCGCTTCTTCTTCAAGCGCATCTACCCTGAAACAATCAGTCTAGCAGCAAAGATCCAGTCTGGGCCAAAGCCCTTGATGGACTACCCGGTGGAGATGTTTTGATGTCTGAGAGAAATGCTAGCAGAAGTCTGAGGATGAGATTCGATAGAGCCTCAAAGAAAGCTTGGGAATTACCTACTCGGCCTTCCAATGAGCAACTTCTAGAGTTGTACGCTCTGTACAAGCAGGCCACCGAGGGGAACTGCGAGGGCAAAGCTAGGGGAGGACTCAAGGAGCGAGCCAAGTGGAAGGCATGGAACAAAATCTCAGGCACTACTGAGGCTGAGGCCATGCAGAGGTACTGTGAGCTAGTTGACTCCCTGATGGGGTGACCATGTCGATTGATGAGGACAAACTCAAATCCGAGTTCAAAAGTCTACTCGGACCAGTCAAATTCAGACTGTTCTCTCTGGTCTCCATGCCTACTGCTAGATTCGCAGGCCTTCGCATGGATCATCTCGATGAGTCTTCGTGCATGACTTCTATACCCGGAGGTTGGCGCTCCCAGAATCCATTCAAGACGATGTACTGGGCGGTACAGGGAATGGGAGCCGAACTGGCTACGGGGGCAGCTCCCTTCGCAATGTCGAGGGCGATGCCCGAGAAACTCAGGATGTTTGTGGTCGGAACCGAG
>CAYYAH010000077.1:0-5864 GCA_964470075.1 uncultured Candidatus Poseidoniales archaeon | reverse complement strand
TGCCATTAAATCACAATTCCTGAGGGTTCCCTTAGGGAACCCTCATCAACATTACATTCTGGACGTCGGAGGTTCTTCAATCCTCCTCAGGAATTGAGCAAAATGACGTACTTTTGTCCTATTTTCCATTGTATACAATGGAAACATATTCCTCTCGACACGATTATACCAAAACGCAAGATGGGGCGCCTGATGTCTCGGCCGCTGGTCTGTGTCACCCTAAGCGGTTACACAGTCGACGACCTACTCAAGGACGCCGCTGTTGCCACCGCTGCAGGAGCCGATTTAGTTGAGGTCAGACTGGATCTACTGTGGGCTAGAGAGCAGGAGAGAGAGGCTGCCACTAATGGAGGCAATGAAGGACCCGACGACTCTAAGGGGCCCAAGTATGTTCCACCTGAGCTTGTCACACAGCCTCTGGACACGGTCGACCTAGAAGCATGTCTTAAGTCGCTGAAGCAAGGAATAGATCTCCCTGTGGTGCTGACTTGCAGACCAGAGCGTCAAGGAGGTCACTATCCCGGCGATGAGGCACAGCGCATCGAGGTTCTTTCCAGTGCAATTTCGAGCGGAGTTAGCTGGGTGGATTTGGAGACAGATATCACAGCAAAGTCGCGTAAATCACTAATTGAGGCCACTAAAGGTAAGACCAAGATTATCGCTTCTTCTCATTCGGATGAGAACCCTCCTTCTGCCTCGGAGATTATCCAAGATGTCGAAGACTCTTCTGATATGGGAGACATTGTCAAGATTTGCTACAACACCTCTGGAAGAGGCGACGGTCTGAAATTGTTCGAAGCATCTTGGAACTTGAAGGAGACCGATTACAAATATGCCATAATGGGGTCAGGTTGGGGTGGAGATTGGACTAGGATTCATGCTCCAATGCTAGGCCAGGCTCTGGTATTCGCCACCATGGAGAAAGGCTTCCACTTATCTAGACAAGGCAGAATAAACGCCTCTGACCTACAGATGGCTTGGAAGCTGCTAGAGTACGAGTAATCATTCGTCTCCGGACCTCTGGTCACTCTCATCGTCAAGATATGGCATCTGTCTAGAATCCTCATCATCCGATAGGCCCATCTTCATGTATCTGCTATGTATGATTAAGGGTCCAATGATGCATGCTATTGGTAAGGCTGAGATTAGGATATAGGCGATGAAATTGGGCAAAGTGGTCCTCTCCTCTACATCGACAAGAACTTCGACGTTGATAGCACCTCCAGCAGCAGCTCTGTCAGAGAATCTCTCATTGTCCCAACCATCGATGACTAGGAAATACTGAGTGTCAGCAGTGCCGAACCAGCCGACAGATGACCAAGCAGAACCTGTAGAGTCTATGGCCACGGAAAATATGAGATTAGAAACTCCCTCGTAAGCATGTACATCTCTGTAAGGTAACCAAACCAAAGTGTCCCTCCACTCTACAGGAATCTCTCGCACCATCTCCTCAAGATCGCCCCATTCCCTTTCTTCATAACTAATCTGATACCTATCCCAATTGATGTCATTCATCAGATAGACATCTCCAACAGCTCCCATCTCAGGTTCATCGGATGAGTCTGGACTCATGTTGATACAGAATGTATACTGGTACCCGGGTACAAGCTCCATTCTGATTGCATTTGCACTATCGTTGGAGATAGTCATGTCAACGCTGAAGTCGCTTGTGAGGGACCTAAGATCATTATCTTCGTTAAATCCCCAATCAAACCATATGCTCCCGTCTTCTAGGGAGTGCTCTTCATAGTACTGGCTCATCCCAGGAGGATTGCTGGCAGGGACATCACACGAACCTGCAGCAGATACGGTCGGAGCAACGAATACGGCCACAAGTACGGCCAGCATAGGCATTAGTAGGGAGACGTTCAATGCTATCGCTATTCGCGCTTTACGCCTGTGAATCACCCTCAGCGCCTCCTCGTCCGTATGGGTCGGACGTATCCTGACTCCTTGTTTCTTCGCTCGTCCACTGTCAGGTACTTCGGTTGCGGCGGGGGGCGGTGTTGATCCATTCCAGGAAGTCCGCCCTCGACTTCTACTTCTGTGACATCATAGTTCTCGAGCATGTTCTCGGCATCCAACTCTTCCTCATCTTTCTCTCGCATAATCAACCATCCTAGAATCAGGACCGCTGAAATTAGGGCCAGTAAGAGAGCGCTCTGTTTGTTAGGAATCAAATCTCTCCAAGTCAAATCTGAGAGTGACTTTGGTCGTTCATCTTCCTGTATTGAGAGTACTGTGATAACGTACTCTTCAGTAGCGCAAACACCTACTCCATCACAAACTTCCATCAGGATTCTGATTTCTCCCGCTTGATTCCATGTCTGGTTACCCCAAATCCAGTCGTTTCGAGTATTTCCGTCTAGGTCAGAATCCTGCAGGGCATTCAAATCCCATCTAACTGTCAATGGTCCTGTCAATGGCCTGTCTCTATCATTGGCCGGGTCTCCATCTCCGTCACTATCATCTGAGTTATCCAGATCCATCCAAGCCTGAATGCCATCAATCAGATCTCTGTCGATTGCACTTGAGTTCAGGAATACAGGATCTCCAATGGTGACGTAGTCTGCAGAAATGGGATCATCAGTTAGGATAATCGGAGCTCTTGAAACATACACGGTCATACTAGTTGAATTGGTCTCTCCCCCTTCGAATCCGTCCACAACAGTCAGAGTAACTGTGTAGGTTCCAGGAATCTCGAAAGAGTGCCACACCACAGGCCCATATTCCGTGGAACTGGCATCGCCGAAGTCCCAAATCCATGAAACAATTCCATTCCATTCAGATGACTGGGAGTCAGTAGAAGTCCTTCCTACGAACTGTGGATCGGCATCATAGCTACCCGAACCATCGAATCTAATCGAGTCGCCGGCAGAGACAAATGCATCTCCCTCGGCAGTTTGAGGGACCATCCATACAACACCATCTTCATTCTGCGGGATTCCACTCAGAACAGTACCGTTGAGTCCTGGACAACTGAAATCAAGATCAGGTACGGGCAAGGGGTTGGCTATGTTGATTGAGTACGTCTTAGTTGCAGAGACTAATCCTCTGTCGTCAATCACAGTGAGACTCACAGTGAAGAGACCAGGCTCTAGGAAAGTGTGACTGACAGAAGAGACGTTGTATACTGGCTCATCTAGATCTGAGATTTCCCAGATGGTCTGCAACAGGGCCGTGTCTCCATCAGGGTCGAATGACTGGCTGATGAACGTGTATTGTGTGTCTACTGTGCCGTCGGAAGGACGGGAAAACACGGACACAGGTCTTTGGTTGAAAACCTGCACAACAAGTAGTGCAGTAGACGAGTTTCCATCATCGTCAGTTACCTCCAGAGTCACATTCTTGAGTCCCGGTTCCAACCACCCTACAACCGGATTCTGTAATATCGACTCTGTAGCAGAGAAGTCGGAAGTCAACGTCATTCCCGAACCGTCCATATTGACGCCACCTTCGAAGAACCAGTTGTACTCGACAATCATCCCATCGGAATCCTCGAAGATTGTAGGCATTGTCAATGGAGTCAGAGTGCTTGTTTGTAGGGGGTCATCAAAGATTTGCTCAGGTAGGCGATTTAGCACCTTGATGTAGATTGAATGCTCTACTTGGTGTATGCCATCGTCGACAGTCAGAGTCAGGGTGTAGACAATCCCATCGGCACTCCCATCAACCCAAGAGTGTCCAGCTTCCATTAGGCCTCTAGCTGATTCTATGTCGCCATCTCCCCAATCCCATGTGAACACCAACTCTTCCAATGGCACATTGTCAGTTGTTCCCATGGCCGAGAATTGGACTCTCTGATCGGTAAGAAGAATCAGTTCATCACCAATCACAACTCCATCTACAGAAATCTCAGGCACAGGGTCAGAGATGTCACTTACTGTGATGTTCCAACTCTGAGACTCCGAATAGTACCCGCCTTGGTCTTGCACGACCAAGACGACTTCGTATTCGCCCGCATTGAGATATGGGTGAGTTGGATTCTTCAAGCTGGACGAATTGTTATCGCCCAAATCCCATACATAGCCTACGGGAGTGTCGTTGTGGCTGAATGTGCCGTTCAATTGCCCAAATCCCCATGAATCATATCCCGAACCAAACATGTCTACTGGAAGCCAAGTCTGAGTAACCGAAGTTGATACTGAACCAGATGCTATCGGCTCCATATTGGCGAGAGATAGAGGTAGTGTGAATGCTTGGTCAACTAACTGTCCAGTAACATCACGAATCTCAACTCCAAATGTCCAAAATCCCGTCTCAGGAGGCGTAAACCACACACTGTGAGGTGATGGAATGCTGTTCCCTGCTGTTACATCGAAGACTACTGAGTCAGTCAATGTGTTGTTGACGTATGCTTCGACAGTGACTTCTAGAATCTCAAAGAATGCATTCGACTGCACTTCGAGATCGACTTGCACACTATCATCCAGTCCGTTCTCGTCACGATCGAACGGAGTGATGGTATCGATATACACCTCAGCCGGATCGGTAACTAGGCCTGCGAAGACCGTGGCCGATGCAGTCGGGTACGAACCGGTCGTGATTCCGCATGTGGCGTAGTTGTAATCGCAATCGCTGACCATTGATTCGTACCAAGTCAGCAGCCAGACCTCGTCGCTTGAGTTTCCGAAGCCATGTACCAAGCCAGTAGCTGCACCAGTTCCCGAATCCACCCTCATCCCAGTCATGGTCCAAGTGCCAGTGACCGAATCGCGAGCCATGATCACTCCTTCGAATCCGAATTGAGTAGGTTGAACCATCAGATTGAGCGGAGCTCCAGAGCCCTGGGAGAATTTGTAGGCCCTCATCCCCCAACCTTCGTAGCTCTGGCTGGAACTGTTCCAATCATCCACCCACTGGTCGTTGTATCCGCTCATCTGAACCTTGCAAATGTAAGCGGCGATACATCCTGAGGTCAAATCAAGATTCGAGAACCCAAATGCTCCTTGAGCACTATCGAGTGCAACAGCAGCACTGAAGTTGGCAAAAATCTCACTCATCGTAGTGCCAATCGGAGTCGAACCAGGCTCGGGATTCTGAGCTAGGTTCTCAATCGCCGCACCGCCAGTGGCAGTATCTGCCACCAGCCTCTGGATGGCAATTCCTCCTCCCAGCTTATCGGCGAGATACATCATGAACATGAATCCGGCCCCGTAGTCAGCTATCCTGCCGTTCCACCATCTCACACTTAGGCTACTGTCTTGTGACCAAGCATTGGCATGGCCAGTCAGCGTACTGGTTACTCCGAAGCACAGGTATGCCGCCATATCAGCCGCACCCTCATCGATCCACAGGTACTCGTAAGGGTCTCTTGCATTGTGCAGCAGATGCTCAAACTCATGTGCTAGGATTGTGTTCCTCCAACTCAGGTCATCAACATCAATGAACACCGATTCTCTTACAGAAGACAATCCAGGTGAGAAATAACCTCCAACTCCGCCGCCTCCATCTACAGCGATGAACACCAGTTCAATCTGGCAATTATTGTCTACATCCGGTGGAGTGCCGAAGTAAGTAGTGACGGTGGGAAAGATAGTCGATTCCCAAGTCGAAGCGATGTCGTTGAGAGTAGTAGATGAGATAATCTGGCCGTTTTCAACTAGAATAGCCGAGTTCGCAGACACTTTCTGAGCTGTAACGCCAACAGTACCGCTAGCAGTAGAGATGTTGCCAGCATCCCCCTGGCTCCAAGCGTTAGCACATGACCGTAAACTCGACTTCGTATTGAGGTAACTCGGGGAGAACGGCATAACCAGTCCGGGATAGCCCGCATCTCTCCATTCCATCTTCAGATGGCCAGTGGCCGAGAAAACTGGTTCAGAATCGTTAGTGAACATGTACCGCTTGCCCTCAATAGAGGG
>CAYYAH010000076.1:0-5869 GCA_964470075.1 uncultured Candidatus Poseidoniales archaeon | reverse complement strand
CCTAATTTTCGCCACAACAAATGGACGAATCAAGAAAAGTCGTCTATCCGAGTACTCCAAAATCAATCGTAACGGTAAGTATGCTCTGAAATTTGCCGAGGGTGAGAATGACTCACTTGTTACAGTAAGGCCTGCGACCGATGCAGACCATGTCGTCCTCGTATCTTCTAGTGGCAATGCCTGCAGATTCATGCCTGCCCAAGAAAAGTCCCGTGTAGATCCTACCTCCGGCGAGGTACATACTACTCACGTTGTGAGAGTTCAGGGGAGAGTTAGTCAGGGCGTCTCAGGCATGAAGTTGCAAAAGGGCGACCGTGTGATTGGCATGATTGTCACAGATGACTTCGATACCAGTGTGCTAACCATCTCTAAGTTTGGAATGGCCAAGAGAAGTCGACTGGGTTCAGGAGAGATGGTTCCTTTGCTAGATGAGAATGGTGCTCAAATGCTTGACGAAGAGGGTGTGGGAGTCACCCAAAGAGATGGATACAGGCGCACAAATCGAGGTACTAAGGGCGTGCGGACTATGTCACTGCGAGAAGAAGACTACATAGTCGGCGTCAGACAGATTCCTGATTTGGAAGACCAGTTGTTCATTCTAACCAAGACTGGAATGATGATTAGAATGGTCTCCGGCCAGACTAAAGAAACGCTTGGAAAGGTCACCAAGGGAACTCGAATCATGGAGTTAAGAAGCCCGGATCGGACCGGTTATGACGATGAGATAATCTTCGTAGCTCGGCTGCCTGCGGAACTGGTAGACTCGTCTGATGCTGATGAGGCCACTTTCGAAGAGGAATGAAACCGCTCGCCTTAAGCGAACGGGGCCGGTCGCTTGGCTGCTGCGGCAGTCGCATAGCCTGGCCATTGCGCTGGATTGCTAATCCAGTGGTGTCTCACCTCGGGAGTTCGAATCTCCCCTGCCGCGCCACACGACAATCATAGTCTTCATTCGCCAATCCCACTCAGCAGCAGTATGGACTGGGGCTCTGCTCAGATTACTGTCGGCCTCTTCCTAGCGGGTTTACTTATCTGGCACTTCAGTAAGAGGCCTTCCAATGAGCGTGATTGGGTTGCTGAGAATGACAGAATAGCGTATGCCGAATACGATGGCGATGAGGTCGTTCTTAGGAACGTTCGAGACTTCAATTGGAGAACCACTCGCGACTATGATGAACACTGGACTGAATGGAGATTCAAGCCTAGTGAGGTCAGTAAGATATGGCTCATTCTAGAGTACTTCGATCCCAAGAGGAAAGCGATTGCTCATACTCTAGTCAGTTTCGAATTTGAGGATGGTCGCAGGTTAGCATGCTCGATAGAGGTCAGGAGAGAGAAGGGCGAGGTCTACCATCCGATTCGTGGAATGCTGCGTCAGTATGAGTTGCTATATGTATGGTCCACAGAAAGTGACTCGATTGGAGTCAGGGCGAGATGCAGGAGGAAGTCGAAGACTCACCTATTCGAGGGAGTAGTGCTGGGAAAGGGGAATCACCAGCGACTTCTGGAGTCTTTCCTTCGACGAACCAATCTCCTACGCGAGAGTCCCGAGTGGTACAACAGCATCACAAATACTTGCACTACGAACATAGTCGGGCATGTGAATGAAATATACCCGGGAAGAGTTCCTCGTGCCGTCTCAATTTTCCTGCCTGGACTCAGCCCCCGGCTACTGGAGAGGAATAATCTGATTCGTATCGATGAGGATTTGGACCAAACTCTAGAGTCAAGTCTGATTGATCAGAAGTCTGTAGATTGGGATTCTGAGGCAGATTTTGGTGACTGGATTCGATCCTGATAGATGGCAGTATTTACACATTGAATCCTGTGCCAAGGGCGTGCTTAGTCTGGAACCGATGGACATAGTAGGGCCTCTACAATGGTCCTTACCTCCCTCCAAAAGCCACATGATTCGTTGGCTAGTTTTGGCGGCTCAATCATCTGGAACATCTGCGATTCACATTTCAAGCGAGCCGGGTCGAGACATATCTTCTATGGCAGATTGTCTGGAATTATTGGGTGCCAAGATAGAACGAAATCAACGTGAATGGGTTGTCTCTGGAGTAGGAGAGGATGGTTTCGCCGCTCCAAATCAGGTACTTGATTGCGGTAACTCAGGTACTGCAGCACGATTCCTGATGGCCATCGCTGCAGGAATGAATGAAGAAGTCAGAATCGACGGGGATTCATCCCTAAAGAGAAGAGATATGTCGGTATTATCTGGAGTACTCAGGGAGCTAGGCTGTTCGGTATCTGGAGATACTCTACCACTCTCTGTTACTGGGCCCTTGCAGATGGGTTCAGTGGGGCTTGACTTGAGCACGTCCAGCCAGCCTCTGTCAGCAATATTGTTGGCCTCGCCGAGTTTTACATTCCCAATCAAATTGGAGATGGTCGGAAATAGTGTCAGTAGAGGATACTACGAGATGTCGTTCGAAATAAGTGAGGTCTGCGGCTCGCAGAATAAATTCTCATCCAAAGTGATTGAGGTTATGCCTTGGAAAGTACAAATTCCCGAAGTAGTGATGGTGCCAACAGAGGATAGTCTTCTGCCAATTGCTATGCTAATTTCAGAGCTTCACGAAGTCAATTTGGAGATTGAGGTATCTGAGGTCAGTCCTGCGATTGCAAGTCTGGCTGAGCAGTCAGAAATCCTAAACCTCCGGGATGAGAGCGATTTGATCTGTCCGGCTTCAGCACTCATGGCGATAGGCAAGGGAGGAAGAATCGTCGGGGCAGCTCATGCTCGAGGAAAAGAGTCTGACAGGCTCGATTCTACTGCCTATCTCCTCAGTTGCTTTGGGATGCATGCTGAAGTCACTCATGATGGATTAGAGATTCCAGGAGGTCAATCTCCTATGACTCCAGTCGGCCCCGTCGAAACACACCGTGATCATCGCTTAGCGATGACCGCGATGGCCTTAGCGAGCAGGTTTGGAGGGGACATCTGCAATCCGGAAATTTCTGCAGTTAGTGACCCAGATTTCATCCCGCGACTCCTAGGATTGGGTGGTTAGTTGTCATACAGAGATAATCTCAGCACGCACCTACTGCTTCTGCTAGTCGCTGTAGTCTGGGGCTCAACTTGGGCCGTTGGTAGATTTCTGAGCTATGGTCTAGATGATGCGAGAGCCAGCATGGGGCCTGCTACCTCTGCTTGGTTGAGGTACGTCTTCGCAGTTGTCGGATTTATGGTTTGGTGTTGGATCTATAGAAATAGGGGCGGCCCTCGAGTACTTCCTCAAGGAAAAAAGGCATGGAAATACACTTTCTGGATGGCTCTTCTGGGCACCATGGGTTACCAACTCCTATTCATGAACGGAATGAAGTGGACGGCTGCAGGAGATGCCTCGATGATTATCCCGATGAATCCTGTATTCACGGTGCTACTCGCCGTCCCACTACTAGGGCAGAGACTGAGTCCAAGGATGGTTCTCGGCCTACTCGTAGGTTTGATTGGTGTATCCATTGTGGTAAGTTGGAGTCCAAACACAGAGATTCCATTCAATCATCGATTAATCGGGGCTGTGATGATTGGTCTTGCTGCTCTGACGTGGGCTGCGACCAGTAACCTGACCAAGATGGCACTACTGGATGGAACAATCGGAACTTCGCTAGAAATCGTCGTATGGTATTCTATAGTCGGATGGGTCCTTCTCACCCCTTGGATGCTGGTCGAAATTTGGCAATCTGGAATGCCTATTCCCAATGCTACTGAATGGATATCAGTAGCCTATCTTGGGGTTATATCCACGGTTCTCACCTATGCATGGTTCGCGAGAGGTATTGACAGGATTGGTGCTACCGCTGCAGCATCATACGTTTTCCTAGTTCCTGTCTTCGGAGTCCTCAGTGGATGGTTGCTACTGGACGAGAGCATTGGAGTCTCAATGCTAGTAGGATTCTGTCTGATTGTCTTCGGAGTAAGTGAGGTCCAGCGTGAGAGTGAAAGGCTGAGTGCTGATTGAGTGGATAATTCTACCTTGCCTCATGGTTAAATAGAGAGGGTCGGTGGGCCGCGAAGTAGGTATCCGTATGGCACGTAAACCAGCCAAGATGTATCGCCAGATTAAGGGTCAGGCGTACACTCGTAGAGAATATACTGGCGGTGTCCCAAACAACCGTATTCTTCGCTACTTCATGGGTAACAGAAAGGCTGCTGAAGCAGGTCAGTACGAAGTCGTAGTCGAGCTGACGGCTGACAATGCATGTCAGATTCGTGACTCCGCGCTTGAGTCCGCTAGGCAAGTGGCCAACGCCACTATCAGGAAAGAGGCTGGAGATCAGGGCTATGCTCTGAGAATGCACACATACCCGCACCAGATTCTACGAGAGAACAAGCAGGCTACCGGAGCCGGGGCCGACCGTGTTTCATTGGGGATGAGGCAATCTTTCGGCAAGAATGTTGGAACAGCTGCCCGAGTACAAAGAGATCAGACCGTTGTCTCAATCTACACCTCTCCAGAGAACTATCTCACAGCTAGAGATGCTCTCAGGAAGGCCGGATGCAAATTCCCGACTCCTTGCACCATCAGGGTAGTAAAGGGCGCCGAGCATTTGAAGGGCCTTGTGTGAGGTTGCCGGGCCATGTCGCCCTCTGACCCGTTGTCGGTATTGCAGGACTCGCTGCGAGGCTCGCCTATCATCTGGAAAGGAGATTATCCATACTTCATCCACCCAATTTCAGATGGAATTCCGCGTATGGATGCTGATGTACTGCGCGCTACACGCGACCTAATCATAGAGATGGTAGACTGGTCAAAGATTGACCTCATAGTTAGTGTTGAAGCGATGGGTCTTCCACTGCTGGCCGCTGTTGGAGAGGCCACCGGCAAGCCGACGGTGGTAATTCGCAAACGCGAGTACGGGATGGAAGGCGAAGTCAGAGTCGATGTATCGACTGGTTACTCTCAGTCGACCACATACATCAATGACATCTCCCCTGGAGAGAGGATTCTGATTGTCGATGATGTTATTTCGACGGGCGGGACTCTTGAGCCAATACTTGCTACTCTAGAGGAAATGGGAGTAATTCTACAAGATATTGTCATCGCTATCGAGAAAGGAGAGGGGCGCGAGAGGTTGGCCAAGGAGCGACCCAATTGGCCGATTAGGACTTTAGCGCGAATCGATATCATCGACGGCAAGGTCGAGATTCTCGAGTGATTGCATGGACTTGGAGCGGCACGACTTCGAGTTGGACGAATTGGTAGAGAGGATCAAAGCCAACGACAATCGATTGGTGGCTCTTCAGGTTCCTGAAGGGCTGAAGATGCAAGCACTCGAGATGATGGATTCAATCGAGGATGAGTCGGGCGCGAGGGTGATTCTTGCCGCCGACCCTTGCTATGGTGCATGTGATCTGGTACATGATAAGATGCGAATGATGGGTGTTGAGTTGGTCGCTCACATGGGGCACAGCCAGATGAACATAGACTCGGGCATGCCAACTCATTTCATCCCTGTTACATACGACGGCGATCCTGAATTATCTCCTGTGCTTTCTATTCTCGAGAGTCATCGCGCAATCGCGCAGTCTCGTCTCGAGGCGGCTGGTGAGAAAGTCGAGATAGATGAGAAGTCTGCTAAGGAGAAGTTCCTAGATGCTGTAGGTCGAGTAGCCCCTCTGACCGGGATTAAACTGGGACTAGTAGGCTCTATTCAGCACCTGCATCTTCTAGAGGAATTCAAGGGTAGATTGGAGAATGCGGGCTTTGAAGTCGAGATTCCCGTTGGCGGAAACAGGCTTACTTTTCCCGGCCAGGTTCTCGGGTGTAATTACTCAGGCGATGATGCTTCGATTGGCCACTACCTGTTCCTAGGCTCGGGCGACTTCCACCCAATCGGTCTCGTATTGCACACCGGCAAA
>CAYYAH010000075.1:0-5971 GCA_964470075.1 uncultured Candidatus Poseidoniales archaeon | reverse complement strand
GAACTTCCTTAATCATCTCAGGGTCGAGAGCAGATGTTGGCTCGTCGAACAGCATGATTTTCGGATCCATAGCCAGCGCTCGGGCGATTGCT
This sequence comes from uncultured Candidatus Poseidoniales archaeon, assembly GCA_964470075.1. Taxonomy (GTDB): domain Archaea; phylum Thermoplasmatota; class Poseidoniia; order Poseidoniales; family Thalassarchaeaceae; genus Thalassarchaeum. The sequence goes on along the minus strand of CAYYAH010000075.1, from coordinate 5,879 downwards.
ACTCTCTGTTGCTGACCGCCCGAAAGTCCACTTGGATACTTGAAGGCCTGCTCGGGGATTCCGACCCTTTCTAACAACTCCATCGCCTTTTCCTCGGCCTCATTCTTTGTCATCCCCTTGACCTTCATTGGAGCTAGAGTGATGTTTTCCATTATAGTTAGGTGAGGGAAGAGGTTGAACTGCTGGAAGACGAATCCGATTTCTGACCTGATGTACTTCAGATCCTTTACTGAGGTCTCATCATCCATCGTGATGCCATCAATCTTGATTGTCCCTCCACTATGGGGCTGCAACCGATTCAGGGTCCTGATGTAAGTCGACTTGCCAGAGCCGGATGGCCCTAGGATGACGATAATTTCTCCTCTCCTGACTTTGATATCTACTCCCTTCAAGGCCCAGAAATCTCCGAAATTGACCTTTACTCCTTCTGTTTCTATGATGTATTCCATGCTTTCCTCACTCATGCCATCTCTCCTCCGCCTTCTTTCACTAATCCCATGTTCCTCTCTATCCTAAGAGAGATTCGTGAAAGGTAAAATGCTACGGCCCAGAACACTATTGCAGAAACATAGATCGGTTGTACAAAGTCCCCTAGGAACCTTAAGTCGGTATTGGGAGCGTTCTTTGCCAACAGGAAAAAGTCGAGGATGTTGATGAGGAGGAGTAGAGTAGTGTCCTTCCATAGTCCGATGAACACGCTGACGATTGAAGGTAGAGTAGTACGAATCGCGTTGGGTAGTTCAATCAGAGTCTTCGTTTGTATTGGGTTTAGTCCCAGTGCCACGGCCGCTTCCTTCTGTCCGGAGTCGACAGCTTGCAGTCCTCCACGCAGAACTTCTGCAATGTAGCACCCGCCGAACAGAGCGAAAATCATCATCATCCTGACAATATTATCGAAGTCGTCGGGATTCTGGAAGGTTGGGTCGACTACGTCGGGAAGAAGGTACATTGCGAAGTACAACCAACAGATGAGAGGTCCAGAACGAATCAACTCAATGAATAGGACTGATGGCACCTTGAAGAAAGGCAAATTACTCTGCCTGCCAAAGGCAAGACCGATTCCAACGAAGAATCCCAAGACGCATCCTGCAGCTGCTACTATCAGGTTGGTGAACAGACCTCCCCACTGAGATGGTTTCAGTCCGGGTTCAGAGAAGCCCTCGGCAAGTTTGCCTAGAATAGGGACCGGGTCATTACCCTCTGGCCCTTGGAAGTGGGCCAAGCCGCACTCCCAGTCGACGACCTCAGAACCATTGGTGAAGTTTCCAGTGCCGATTCCTTCGGAATCGAGAATCTCAATTAGTTCGTACTCGTAGTCTATCTCTTCACAAGCCAGCTTCTGGATTGATTCTGGTGGATCCATTATGATGAAAATTGAGAAGAATACGAGAACAGAGGCGGCCATGAAGTAGCTTCTCAGTCGATTAGCCTGGAACTCTTCTACAGATACAGAGTAGCGGTTAGCAAGTAAGAACGAGACCATTGCAAGTATGGTAGCGAACATTAGCCTCCAGAGAGTTCCATCAGAGTCGTAATTGATGAAGGTTGGATTATTTGCAATCAAAACAAGAGTCAGTGAGAAGATACCGAATGGAATAATGAAGTTTCTAGGTTTCTCGGCTAGTGTCCCATAGATTCCTCCTACTATTGCCCAGACCATGTAAATCATGATCCAGATCCTCCAGTTCTGCGAAGGGAAGTAGTCCTGCGTCATACTCTCGGTCATCAGCTGCCCAACGAGAACGAGTACTCGATTGGCCCAGATGACGTCCCACTCTACCTCGACCAATGCGAAGTAGGAAAGCCAGCCGAGTAATTGCAGGATAATAAGGGCGGAAAATGCCCCTAGAGTGGATGTCATAGGGAGTCTGACGATACCCTGAGCGACTAGTCCGAGCACGAGCGCTGAGGGGATACCTCCGGCCACATAACCTAGAACAAATCCGACGATGAAGCCACTGTTTGCTTTGAATACCAAAGCAGCCTCATTGTATGTCTCCCCCGGTATCTGAGGCGCTAGGTAGGTGCGCGGGTCTGAAACGAGATTGTCCCATCGGGGGACTTTGATGACAATTAGAGCAATTGTCCAGTAGAAGAATGCAGTAGAGAGTGAAGAAATAGAGCCATAAATCCACGACTCCATATCAGAGGAGCCTTCGCTGATTGCTAGGTACTGGCTATCGAAGAAGTGGACTACTGAATATAGCAAGCAGACTAATGTGATGAGCCATGTGATTCTAATTCCTGTTTGCTCATCGTGCCAGTAGTGTCTCTGCTTGCCAATAACAGCATGTTCAATCCCTATGATGGCTGCATTGGAATCAAATTCGCGGGCCGAATGGAATTTTGTCCGGTATTGCCAAAGCGCCCAAACAACAAATACCGCTGTGGCAGCCTTCCAGAGATCTATGGCACCGTCTCTACCTTGGGTGAGGTACCAAGCAGTGACAATGGCAAGGGTTAGCAACAAACCTAGGTGGAAGGTGTAGGAGCTCTCACCTTGGTTGATTGATGCATCGCTCATATCTTCACCTTCGTCACGCTATTGTTGTAGAGATTCATCACGACTGAAATCATCAGGCTGCCAACCTGATATGTGATTAGGAGAATGATGAACAAAGGAATCAGTTTCCCGACATTGTTCATCATCACATTGATCACGTAGTAGATGTCACTGTATGCTACTATCAACGCCAAACTGGAGTTCTTCCAGACATTCATGTATTGGCTGTTTAGAAGTGGTATCATGCTTCGCAGGGCTTGTGGTAGGATCACCAACCTGAGCCTCTGATATGGGTTCAGGCCAAGGGAAATCGAGGCTTCTACCTGACCCCTGGGCAGGGATTGGATGCTTCCTCTGACAATCTCGGCTACCACAGATGCAGTAAACAAGGTGAGTCCAATAATCATCGCAAGGAACTCAACTGTAATTTCGAAGCCTGATTCTTCATCGATGTGCCATTGCCCTGGAATGGGGCTTTCCTTAACGTAATCTGGGAGAGATATCTCGCCCGAAAGAATCAATCCAAGCGATACTGCAACTCCTGCAGTCCAAATGGTGAATCTGCGCCTAATGCCCTTGTCTGAGTCATCGACACCGTCCCTGTCCTCCACCATCCAATACAGTCGAACGAACAAAAGGACGAGGATTGCGTAGACTAGACGGGAGAACTCGATTCCGGGCGTGAAGAAACCTTGGTTGCTGTAGTAGATCATTTCCCTAATGTTCGCCTCCTCGATGAACATCGGTAGAGACTCGCCCATCTGGGATGAGATAAGGAAGAGTAAGACTGCGAGAGGAAGGTTTCGGAACACTTCGACATAGATGGTAGCCAAAGAGGAGGCGAGTTTGTTCGAGGATAGTCTTGTTACACCAATGATGGTACCCAGAATGGTGCATAGGAATATGCTAAGCAAGGTCACTCTAGCTGAGTTTTGAATTGCCGCCCCCCAGAATCTCCATCTGCTATCGACATTATCCTGTACATCGATAGGCCATGTGTTAATCTCGAAAGTGTTCTCTAGGTTCATGAACTCAAATTCGACGTTCCACCTTTCCATGGTGACTTGGTTGGGATGATGCAATAGGAACATCACTTGAGTGACGAGATAGATGAAGAATGGAAGGAGAAGGAGAAAACCCATACTAGAAATCCGTCTATCTTGAACTTCTGGATTGGCATTTTCTCTAGAGAATTGAATCCACCATATTAGAGCAATTACAGTTATCGAAATAGAGCAGAATTGGACGAAGTTGGACTCAATCTGAGGCCAAGCGGCTAAGTTCAAACACAGATAAGCAAACACTAGGATTGGCAGTGCATACAAGATACTCTGCACCAGCACCCTTGCCATCTCCTCTTTATCACCTCTTGAGTGATACAGTGTCGCCGGGCTTGAGAGTAGTTCGGGTATTCCCCCTTGGTGCAGGATAAATGCCGAGGCAACTCCTGCTCCAATGTAGAAGAGTGGGATCTGCTCGGGAATGTAGAATCCGAGAGAAGGTAGAATCAAGAATGCCAAAACAAACATCAGAATTGCAAACAAAGTGGTAGCATATTCTCTCCAGCTAGGGGCATCAGACTGTGGCCTGACAATCCCTGTGGCCGAGATAGGGTGCAGTACGAAGGCATGGTAGATTTGCTTGTACTCATTCCTGACCAAGATGAAAGATAGGAGTAACAAACCACCGATAGCCAATGTCAAATGATCTAGCGAGTAGTCTGCCGGATTGTCGAAGCCAGTTTGCCCGTCCGACAAGAGTAGGATGTTATTGATCGAGAGTCCTAGGAACTTGTCGCAATACCAGTACACGACCAAAGTCAGGACTGCCAGCCTCACTAACGAACTCCTGGCCTTCCAGATTCCCGATATGGCTTCTTTGTAGGTCATTCGAATGTTCATACTCACGCCTACCTGGGATAAATTGTGTTCCCCCGAGGAGGCAAGCCCCCTCGGGAGAATTACGTAGTCTGGATTTGATTCAATAATCGAATCAGCGCATTGGTGGAGCGAACTGTAGACCGCCCTCGCTTACGAGTGCGTTAGCAGTTCCAGCTCTGCTCAATAGGCATCCAGTCATGGCATCGGAACCGCTGGTTCCGTCATACGAGCCGTCGCAGAATGCGTCGTCGTATGCCTCACCGTAGTTTCCTACAGCCTCCAGTACAGCCTGCATCCAGCCACCAACTAGTGGGTTGTCTGCAGTTCCTAGGCCTAGGCCCTGGTTCAGTAGCCTGTTGTGGCCAGGGTCGCCGCCCTCAGCGGCTGCAGCTGCAGCCATCTCAGCGTAGTTTCCGGAAGTAATTCCGAATTCCTCAGCAGTAACCATTCCGTACCATACCCATGCGACAACGTCATTCCAGTCGTCGTCGTTGTCACGGGTTGCGGCTCCTAGAGGCTCCTTGGATAGAATCTCAGGAGCAATCCATAGGCCGACAGGGTCTCCGTTAGCATCGGTAACCGAGCCATCGTTGTCGAGTTGCCACTTCTTGGCAACCATTGCAGACATGTCACCGGTGAATGCGTCGCACTCTCCGCTAATCAGCTTCTGAGTACCCTCAGCAGCGTCTAGGACACCAACGATCTCCATTCCGACGCTGTTCGAGGTATCGAAGTCAGCGAGGTTACCCTCAGTGGTCGTACCAGTTCCAACGCATACCTTGGCTGTAGCGAGTGCAGTTGCAGTCATTGTCGCAGCCTGTGGGAATGTGTCATCGCGGATCAGGATACCCTGTCCGTCGAAGAAGTTCATTCCCGCGAAGTCAGCGTTTAGGTCAGCATCACGGCTTGTGGTCCATGTGGTTGTCCTGATGAGAACATCGATCTCTTCGGAAGCCAGAAGCTCGAAGCGGTTCTGAGCGGAAGCCGCTACGTACTCAACATCGGTCATTGGGTCAAGGCCGATTGCAGCAGCAAGTGCCCTGCAGTAAGCAATGTCCAGACCGGAGCGAACTCCGGTTGCCGAGTCGAGGTAGCCCATTCCGAACTGGGACTCCTTCACGCCGCACTTCAACGAGCCACGCTCGTGGATTACATCCAGAGTACTCTTTGACGCAGCTGCAATCGCATCTGCGTTGTCAGAGGTGATGTCAACAGATGCAACACCATCAGCGAAACCCGCTGCATTGGCTGCATCGACATCTTCCTGGGTAATCGTATTGCCAGCCTCTAGGTCAGCAATAGTTGCCTGAGCAGCTGCCAAATCGGATTGTAGACCTGCAATTGTTGCAGCGTCTGTATCGGCTTGTGCATTTAGGTCGTCGATCTCATCTTGCTGGTCGCTACCAGCACAGCCCGCAAGGGCCGCAGTCATCATTAACATCATCATAGTTGTAGCGAGCAAAGTTCGCATAGTACCTCTACGAGGTATGTTTGGT
>CAYYAH010000074.1:0-5978 GCA_964470075.1 uncultured Candidatus Poseidoniales archaeon | reverse complement strand
TGCTTTATGATGTGACGGAGAGGCAATCCCTCGATGGTACTGGGAGATGACTCTCCAGATGAGGTCATTCAGGCTGCGGACAACGTAGCTCCTGTAAACGGAGTAGATGACGCTACTTCGGCTTACAACATGGAAATGATGGAGTCGATTGTTCAGAGACTCAAGCCCGAAGATCGCCATCAAATCAGAGATATGATTTCTGAAAGAGGGCGAACCTCCGGGGCGCTCGCAATTGCATCAATTCTATTCTGGTGGTTGGCAATCCATAACGGAGGAGAAATTCTTGGAGACACGGAAATACCTAACTCGATGATTGGCGACTTCACTTTCTATAGTCTAAGCCTCATTGTACCCGGACTTACTCTGGTTGCAACGATCCTGCTCACCATGGGGCGAGAGAAGGGACAGTCGCTACCTTCCAATGCTGGAGGAGTTCTGGCCGTTCTAGCCGCATTCTTTGTCCTAGAACCTGTCAGCAGAGCCTTGTTGATGGGAGACATCGATACGGACGATTCTCTAGTCGCCTCAGGAAGACTAGCAATACTAGCAATCCTCATTCACCTAGCCACAAAAATGCAAGTTGATTCCATCTTGCTTGAATGGGTCCGAGGATCAATGATGAGCATGGATATCGATGTCACTCCCAAACAAGAGACTTCTACGGAGAGTCATACTGATGAAGCCCCGCCTCTCGTCTGAGAGCGATGACCGGGGATTTCAGAGTCTCAGTCCTCAGACTCGGGCATCGGCGCGAGCGTGACAAGAGAATAACTTCTCATCTAGGTCTGACCGCTCGTGCATTCGGTGCGGACGAAGTGATTCTAGCTGGTGAGACTGATGATTCTGCATTGGAGACTTGGAACTCAGTGTCAGAGAGATTTGGAGGTAATCTTGAGTGCCGCTTCGAGGACAAGCCAATGAGTTGGTTGAGACAGTTCGCCAATTCTGGTACTGTAATCCATCTGACGATGTATGGCGAGCCATGGAGGGAGGTGACGGGAGGTATCCCGAAGGACAAGCCAGCAGTGATTGTTGTGGGCGGCACGAAAGTTCCTGCAGAAGTCTTCTCGATTGCAGATCATAACGTCTCAATCGGAAACCAGCCACATTCCGAAGTCGCCGCACTTGGAGTTTTCATGGAGTCCTGGTTAGGACCTGTAGAAGAATCCTCAAAATTCGCTGGAGGGCAGATAGAAGTCATCCCTAGCGAGCGAGGGAAAAAGGTAGCAAACCTCGACGAAGAATAAGACAATCGAGACTCAAATTGGCTAAAGCCATTCTCAATGATTAAGAGGGGCACTCAAACACGATTGCTGATGTCGGGTACGACACCGTCACGGGGGTTCATCCCCGGCGATGGCGTTCCGGGAGTTTCTAATCCTCCTTCATTCGTAGATGCGGCAGACTTTCTACTCGATATTGACGACCGCCAGCAGCCAAGCGGCTCGCCCGGATTACTTCTCTTGGCAGACGGGAACAGCTACCGTGGAAACCTGTTCGGATCAGAGAGAATTGCCCAAGGAGAACTGGTATTCACAACTGGAATGTGCGGCTACCAAGAGAGCCTCACAGACCCTTCTTTCGCCGGACAGGTACTTACTTTCACATGGCCACTTCTGGGGAACTACGGTATTCTGCCGGGTATTTCTGAGTCAGCAGGAGTACATCCTCGAGGCGTGGTCTGTAAGCAACTAATGACTAATCCAGATCATAGGGATTCAGTAGGCAGTGTGCATGATTTCCTCGCAGCACATGGAGTTCCAGGAATTCAAGGAGTCGACACTAGGGCCCTGACTCGTAGAGTAAGGGAGCACGGAACCGTGCTGTGTGTATTTGGCCCAGAGGAGAGAGCAGATGAGATGCGCGATATTCTTTCCGAGATGACTCCTCCAGATGCGGATGATCTAGTTGCTTCCGTATCGTGTAATGATGCCGTCTTACTCAATCCGGGAGCGACCGATGACGAAGGTAATCCGCTCCCTAGACTAGCAGCTCTAGACTGCGGAATCAAGTACAACATTCTCCGTGAGTTATGCCAGCGCTTCGAAGTTGTCTGGTGCCCCGCCTCTTTACCATTTGACCAGATTATGTCAGACTGGGGCCCCGACGCTCTGTTTGCTTCCAATGGGCCGGGAGATCCTGCCCATCCAGGAGATGCTACTGCTGCTCGAGAGTCTCTCGCTGCAGCCGTGCGTGCAGACATGCCCGTTATGGGAATCTGTCTAGGTCACCAACTGATGGGACTAGCAGCCGGACTACGCACTTACAAACTGAGATACGGACACAGAGGTGCTAATCAGCCAGTAGTTGACCTGAAGACTGGGAGAGTACACATCACCAGTCAGAACCACGGCTTCGCAGTTGAGGATCCAGATAAGGGAATGCTTGCACCACATCCTACTGGTACTTGCTCAGAAGCCGGTGAAAACACCCTGCAAGCAGACTTCTCGGTTCGACACATCAACGCCAATGATCGAACCGTAGAGGGCCTAGATCTCGTAGGCAAGCCCGCCTTTACAATACAGTTTCACCCGGAAGCATGCCCGGGCCCTCACGACGCATCACCACTGTTCGACCGCTTCTCTGAGTTAGTAGCAGAGCATCTGGCAGATGGTCCGAGGGCCGTTGCTAGGAGAGGTGATTGATATGCCTAGAAGAAACGACATCAACAAGGTCGTGATTCTCGGCAGTGGCCCAATCAGAATCGGCCAAGCTGCGGAGTTCGACTTTTCAGGATCGCAGGCCTGTAGGGCACTGCGAGCTGATGGTTACGAAGTCGTACTGATCAACTCCAATCCCGCAACAATTCAGAATGATCCCGAGATGGCAGACCGCATTTACATCGAACCACTACTCCCTGAGGTTGTCAAGCGTATCATGGAATTAGAGAAGCCAGATGCGCTGCTAGCAGGTATGGGTGGCCAGACCGCTCTGAACATTGCAGCCGCTCTAGCACACAACGGCTCACTTGATGAGTTGGGAGTCGAGTTGATTGGATGTAACCTAGCAGCCATTGACGAGGCAGAGGATAGAGACCTGTTCAAGAAAGTCTGCGAGGAAATCGACCTACCAGTATGCAAGGCAATTGCCTGCGATTCGATAGAGCAGGTTCTCGATTCAGTCGACAAACTAGGAGGCTTCCCACTGCTCATCAGACCAGCATTCACTCTGGGCGGCCTAGGAGGAGGAACTGCACACAATACGGGTGAGTTGGTTGAAATAGCTAGCCAGGGCATTTTGCACTCTGCAATAGGACAGGTTCTGATCGAGGAGAGCATCCTAGGCTGGCAGGAACACGAGTACGAGGTGATGCGGGATAGCGCTGACAACTCAATCATCGTATGCACGATGGAGAATCTAGACCCTATGGGAGTTCACACAGGAGAGTCTGTCGTCGTAGCACCTCAGCAAACACTCTCTGACCGTGATCACCAGATGCTCAGAGATGCTGCACTCAAATTAATCAGAAGACTCAACATCAAGGGAGGATGCAATGTTCAGTTCGCAGTCGAGCAGTCGACCGGTGAATACCGTGTTATTGAGGTAAACCCTCGAGTCTCACGCTCTTCCGCCCTCGCATCCAAGGCAACCGGCTACCCGATTGCAAGAATGGCCGCTCTAATCGCAGTCGGCTACACTCTCGATGAACTCCCCAACCCGATAACTGGAGAGGGCACTACGGCAGCATTCGAGCCAACACTGGATTACTGTGTGGTCAAAATACCGCGCTGGCCCTTCGACAAGTTCCGCACCGCGGATCGTACTATTGGAACATCGATGAAATCTACAGGTGAAGTAATGGCCATCGGCCGTGGGTTTGAGGAAGCCTTCCTCAAGGCATGGGCCAGTCTCGAGTATGGTCAACCTCACCCCAGACCTCTGACTATGGCAGATGCATCTGGAGGAGAGTCAATGGATGAGCGAGCCTTTGAGCCCCTGCCAGAGGCTCTGCTAGAAGATTGGCTACGGATTCCCTCAGACAGACGCATGTCAGCACTGTTCGAGGCCTTCCGCAGGGGATACTCGATTGAGGATGTCCGAGACATGTCGGGCGGCGTAACCAGATGGTTTCTTCACCGATTTGAGAACATGGCAGCCATAGAGACTGAGATTAGAGCAGCAGGGGAGATTGGCCTTTCACTATCTGAGATTCCTGATTCAGAGATGAGATCGTGGAAGGGCGCTGGATTTACCGACTTGCATATCGCCGATGCGCTGGCCGGATTCCCTGAATCTGGCTACAAGCTACTTCCCGAGGGCTCGAATGAGGCTGCTGTAACTCATAGACGCCATGAGTTGGGCATCCACCCAGTATTCCGTATGGTTGACTCGTGCGCAGCCGAGTTCGCTGCAGTCACACCCTACTACTACGCCACCTACGAAGGCGGCTCAGCGCCTGTTGGAATTGACTATGTTCCTGGATTGAATGAATCACTCAAGCAGCGCATTGTAGTAATCGGCTCCGGTCCAATTCGTATCGGCCAGGGAATAGAATTCGACTACGGCTGTGTTCATGCAGTTGGGGCGATTCGTGATCTAGGGCATGAAGCAATCATCATCAACAACAACCCAGAGACTGTCTCTACTGACTTTGATACAAGTGACAGACTCTACTTTGACCCACTAACACTCGAATCCGTCTCTGAGGTCTTGCTCAGGGAGAGAGCGCACGGAATCCTCCTGCAGTTCGGTGGACAGACTGCCATCAATCTAGCACTGCCCTTGGCTGGAAATATGCCACACCTTTCCACAATGGGACTGCACCTTGTGATGGAGGGAACTTCGCCTGATGCGGTGGACGAGGCAAGTGACAGAGAGAGATTCGAAGCCTTCGCTGCGCGAAATGGTCTGAGGATGCCACGCGGCTCCACAGCCACCACTCCCGAGGAAGTCAGAAGAGCTGTACATGAAATTGGATACCCTGTCTTGATTCGCCCGTCCTATGTTTTAGGTGGGAGAGGGATGGAGATTCTGTCCACAGACAAGCAACTCGATGCTTACATGGAGGAAGCTTACCTTGCTCCGGACCGACCTCTCCTAATTGATGAGTATCTAGGGAATGCCATCGAACTGGATGTCGATGCAGTATGTGATGGAGATGAGGTGCTGGTAGGTGCAATCATGGAGCACCTTGAGGAAGCTGGTATTCACTCTGGGGACTCGACTTGTTTCATCCCTCCTCAGAACATCGCCCAGCACGTATTGTCAGAGGTTGAGGATTGGACCAAGCGCATTGGTGTGGAGTTAGGAATCAGAGGCTGTTTCAACATTCAGTATGCAATTCGTGACGAAGTGCTGTACGTGCTCGAGGTTAACCCTAGAGGTTCCCGCACCTTCCCATTCGTGGCCAAGGCTACCGGAGTCCCACTAGCAAGAATCGCCGCTAGATTAGCAATAGGTGACAAGTTAGCAGACCTGGATGTCCCAATGCCCCAGACTGATGCAGTGTGCGTCAAGGCACCAGTATTCCCATTCATCAAACTGCGAGGCCTAGATCCTGCCCCCGGTCCTGAGATGAAATCGACTGGAGAAGTGATGGGATCACATGTTCGTGCATCTGCAGCCTACCTGAAGGCCAGACTCGCAACCGAACTCCCTGTTCCTGTAGAAGGAGGAGTATACATCACCGTCAAGGATGGTGACAAACTGGCAATCATCGATGAGGCCCGCAGGCTCCAAGATATGGGCTTCATACTGTATGCGACCCGTGGAACAGCTCACGTCTTGAGAGATGTAGGAGGGCTCGATGTTCAGACCTGTTATCGGATTGCTGAGCGTCGTAGCCCAGACGCTCTAGACTTGATGAGACAGGGCAAGATTCACCTAATCATCAACACACCACGTTCGACAGGAGGAGCAGTGCTCGATGGCAACATGATGCGCAGACTTGCAGTCGAGCTTAACATCCCATTTGTGACTACCATGGCAGGCGCTCACATGGAAGTAGAGGCGATAGCTGAGGCGATGAATGGAATGCC
>CAYYAH010000073.1:0-5988 GCA_964470075.1 uncultured Candidatus Poseidoniales archaeon | reverse complement strand
TGTCAGAAGGGTGTCTTCAGGCTCGAGTAACCCTAGCAGGTGGTGAGACTGCAACCCTGCCGGGAATAGTGACTGAGCTGGACCTATCAGGAACGGCTCTGGGCTGGTTCCCAGAAGGGGGAGAAATTACTGGTGAAAGATTGCAAGCAGGTGATGTCGTGATTGGCCTTCCCAGCAGCGGCATTCACTCGAATGGATACACCCTAGTGAGGGCCGTCCTGGAGAGGTCGAAACTTTCGCTGGTCGATTCTGCACCGTTCGATGTAGAAGGTGACAGGATAGTCAGATGGACGGAGGGGGAGGTGACCATTGGTGAAGTACTGCTTAACCCCACAATGATTTATGTCGACCCGGTAATCGACCTAGTGCTTGCTTGCAGAAAGGGTACTGGCCCTTGCTCAGCCGAGGATATCAGGGCCATTGCTCACATAACTGGAGGGGGTTTGTCGAATCTACTACGATTGCATGACACTTTGGGTTGGCATATCGATGACCCTTTGCCAATACATCCTGAGTTCACATGGATCGCAGAAGTCGGCTCGGTTGACAGCAGGGAGATGCATCGTACATTCAACATGGGGATGGGCATGGTCGTGGCAGTATCCAAAGATGTTTCAGATGAAGTCACTGCATGGCTTTCAGAGAGACTCCTAGGAACTCGTAGAGTTGGGTCGGTCAATAATTCTGGAAAGGTCACACACGCCGATTCAAGTGTGTTCTTCGACCATTACTGAATGATTCCACAGTAGTCAATGCCTTGTGCGATAGCGTTCTCCGGCTAGCATGGGCGCAAACAGACCTGATGGTTGGCCCGGCGTGCTACATCGAGAGGGTCGCACCCTGTGTAGGCTGCCCCGAGATCCAAGAGAATCAGGACCGGGTCCTGCGGCTAAGGGGCAAGGGGCGGTTTTCCACAACCCAGCAGTCGCAGGTAGTAGAACTCGTAGCGTGCTGCTGCTGCAGCATTGCGTTGAGGCTGGACTGCTCGGAGAAGGAACAATCTACGCGCTAGACGGGCTTTCTGCTTCCGGGCTCAGAGCGCGGAGATGGTTGAACGAATTGCCTTCGGATAGTGCAAGTCGAATCAGTGCTACGATGGGCGACATGGATCCAACGGCTCTGGATTGGGCTATGTTGTGTCACGAAGAGTTCCCGCCAGAACATGGAGAGGGAGAGTTGCTTCCTCAGTTGGGTGACTTACGTAAGAGTGTGCTCGAGCATGGCCGACACTGGGTAGATATTGATCCATATGGATCACCTCTGCCGTTCCTTGACACGGCAGTCCAGTCGCTTGCAAGAAGTGGAGTTTTAGAAGTAAGTGCGACAGATAGTGCGGCCTTGACGGGTTCTTCAAAAAGCGCATTACTGCGACGCTATGGGGCGCGTGTCAAGACCGATGGTTTAGCGCATGACTCTGGTCTCAGAGTATTGCTTGCAAGTCTAGCCAGAGCTGCGGCTCGGCATGAGCGTTCAGTAACACCATTGCTCTCTGTATGGGACTCTCATCATCTGAGAGTCTCGGTTCTGGTCAGAAGAGGTGTTGGGGGTGCCAATCGAGTAGAGGAGTCTCTTGGTTGGAGAATTGCATCCCCAACGAAGTCCGAGGTTGCTGCGTCTATTTCTGCTGATTTGCATCCAGATACATCACTCGATTCAGAGTCATTACCGATGCACTGCTTCTTGCCTCTCAATCACCCAATTGACCGTACCGATAAGCGTGTGTCGGGACCGTTATGGACGGGTCCAATGGGAGACAATGGTGCGATGGCATCTATGAAGGAAGATAGGGCCATCGAAATGTGTAGCCCTCGTTATGATGGGAATGATGTCCTAGGGTGGTCTGAGCAAGAATGCGAGAGTGAGAGAAGGAGCGTTGTGCGTAGCGTTAGGCATCTTTCAGAGGAAGCAGTGGTAATTGATGCTCCTCAATTGATTATTGTTGATGATTTGGCAAGTTGGCTAGGCTCAGGTTCTCCAGTCAGCCCAAGTACCATGGTAGAAAGACTTCGAAAGGGAGGATTCAGGGCCGCGGTTTCGAGATATGGAAAGCCATCTTTCAGGACCGATGCGCCATGGGACGCGATTGTCTCAGCCGCCAATGTATGACATCTCAACTCGAGGGAGTGCCGACGTCTCTAGCGAGCGTATCTCGCTGTATCTATCCTCACGTCTGGACCAAATCGCAGAGATTGCATCGGATAGCGACTGTTCGCCTTCGGTGTCGATTAACGCCCTGAGTTCGTGCCCTCCTGATGCGAAAAGGCAGGTGTGGAGTCTGCCGTCAGCAGACAAACGCGCGCGAACGCAGTCTCCACAGAACGGTTCGCTGACCGATGAGATGAATCCGATTTCGCCAGAGCCATCTGAATGGGCCCAACGTCTTGCCACATCACTCGGATTAGTCGGATCAACCGGAGTCAGTTCGAATCTTTCCTGTAGGTACGCCAAGATATCGGCGGAAGGAACGACTTGTGCAAGTTGCCAACCGTTTGTCCTACCCACATCCATGTATTCGATGAATCGCACAGTTACACCCGAGCCTCTAAATCGCTCAACAAGAGGTATAATCTGATCCTCATTCACTCCCTTCTGGATGACGCAATTCACCTTCACTGGAGATAATCCTGCGCTCACTGCCGCCTCTATTCCTTCCAATACAGTCTCTACCGGGATGCTGCTATCTGTCATCTCTGCGTGGATTTTTGGATCCAATGCATCGAGGCTCACGGTGACTCTATCCAATCCGGCCTCGGCTAGTTTCTGCGCCTGACCAGAGAGTAGTGATGCGTTTGTGGTCAGCGCCACCTCAACGCCGCTGCTCTTGAGTCTCGTAATCAAATCATCTAGATTGGGTCTAAGAAGTGGTTCGCCTCCGGTAATCCTAACTTTCTCCAAACCCAGAGGTTTGCACGCACCTACAACTTTCTGTATTTCTTCGAATGAAAGGTAGGCTCGACGAGGGAGGAACGCGTGCTCATCTCCAAAGCGTTCTCTAGGCATGCAATATCTGCACCTGAAGTTGCATCTGTCTGTAACTGAAATCCTGAGATCCCTCAAGGGCCTGCCATGAGTGTCCAATACTGAATCGGTCACACTCTCGCGTGGCAAGCATCGATGATGAGGCTTGCTTACACTCGGACAGGTTGAAAATAGAGGATATACTCACGATGGACTGAGAGAGATGCTTACGATCACGGAGAAGGCGCAGGAGATGCTAGACCAGTTCGCAGAATCTGCAGATGAAGGAGTTGAGTTGGTTCTCAGGGTCGAGATTGTTGGTAGGGGTCCAAAGGGTTTCCAGTATGACTTGCAATTTGTCGGGCGCGAGGACGGTAAGGAGGACGATATCAAAGTGGATTTAGATGGTATGTCTGTCCTTGTCGCAGCTCGCAGTGTCCAGTATCTCGAAGGTACTACTCTGGACTACAAGGAGACTCTGATGGGGGGTGGATTTAGTTTCGACAATCCCAACCCGTTGTGGGTAGACGAGTTGTCGAAGGCAGTCGCTGATATTATTTCCAGCGAGGTCAATCCTGTTGTCGCTTCACATGGTGGCCATGTAGACTTGATTGGTGTAGACGATGGTAAGGCAATTATTGCCTTTGGAGGTGGCTGTCAAGGCTGCGGCATGGTCGACGTGACCCTCAAGCAAGGTGTCGAGGTCATGATTAAGGATAATGTTCCAGGCATCTCCGAAGTAATCGACGCAACTGACCATGCAGCCGGAACAAACCCATTCTACTGATTAGAAAACCATTGGCACATCGTCTTCATCATCAGAATCCGGTGCAGGCAGAGCCATCGAGTGGGCCCTCTCGAACGCCTCTCTGACTCTCTCCTCTATGTTTCTAGCATCGTCTAGAAGACCCTGGACTGGAATTTCTCTGTCCATCAACTCGCTCAGTCCCTCCACCGCAATTAGTGCCGCTCTGGCATCTGGATACATTGGATTACACTCGGCTAACAGAGCTGTGACATCGAGACCTCTGCGCTCTCCCTCCGCAATCAGGTATCCAGCAATTCCGGCGACGATGCCCTGCTGTATTTGTTGAATCCCTGCGCCATCTAGTTGATCTCTGCTAGTTCCAGAAGATGCAACGCCCCACAAATCGCTGTCTTCCTTGATTCCGAGATCGTTACTCACCACTCCATCGATTACGATGAGGCGATCGAAACCCCCCTTGGTGAACCACTCCATCACCGTCTCCCCGAAGTAGACGTCGTTATCACTCGGGAATTGAATCTCTGAGGTAAATACTCCAAGACCGTCTCCCTGATACACTCTGACCGGGTGCTTAGGAACCGAGTCGTGAATCAGAGCAATGGCTGGGAATTTCGGGTGCATAACGGTCCCCATAGGAGATAGTTCGAGAGTTTTGATGAGATGTGCCGTGGCAATTACGCCGACTGAGCCAACAGTAGAGAATCCGCAGATTGCAGTTCCGCCGAGTCCTGAAGGGTCGGCGTCGGCATGCAGAACGAGTGGATATGCGCCGCTCGTGTACTCCTCCATGGGGTTGCCCCTCAATCGGAGATTATTGAAACCCACGACTAGAGTGTTTCCAAATCCTAAGGATTCGTACTTCCATAAGTTAAGGAAAACAGCGACAAATTAACACCGATGAAGCGTTGCGGAACCTGTGAGTGAGACTGGGAGTACTGGGATTGGGCGAATCTACATCAAAGCGGGTAGTGAGGAAATTGATCTCTCCGGTACTGCTAGAGAAGTCAGCGACAACTGGCTAAAGATTACCAAGCAAGATACTTGGCAATCCACGCTTTCTAGGATTAGAATGGCTCGTCAAGAGGCGATTAACAAAGCCATGGAGATAGTGGTGAAGTCTGGAATTCCAGAGAGAGGTTCGGCCTTTAGAAGACTGTTGGACACCTGCGGAGTTGACAAGAAATCCGACGTTATCCTAGCCGCAATACATTACCTCAGAACCGTGGAGAAGGAGAAAAATACTCCCCCGAGGGATGTTAGGAGACTCATTGCTCAAAGTGGAAAGTGGGATGAAGACGAGGTTGAGAAGTGGAATCTTTCCCTCTACATCAACAGAATGTTGGATGGTTCATCACCACTGTTGGAATATCCTGAAGGAAAGGAACGTAAGAATCGATTCGTCATACTCACTGGTAATGGAGTAGACCATCTAGAGAACATGTCTCTGTGAGGAGTTACATGAAGGATCTTTCCTACACCTCTCATGTAGGTAAAAACCTCAGAGAGGCTGATTTGTCTGGTACTGACTTGCGTCGCGCCATCTTCGACGGGGCTGATCTAGAGGGTGCTGACTTATCGGGATGTGACTTGCGAGGAGCGTCCCTAAAACGTGCCAATCTGAAGAAAGCGGCTCTAGACAAAGCCGACCTCAGAGGAGCTCGGATGATTAAGGCAAATCTGGGGCTCTCGAATCTACAGGGAGCACGACTGGATGGAGCAGATATGAGAGGAATTAGGGGGAAGTACGCAGTCTGGAGAGATGCTAACTGGTGGGATGCTACTCTCGATGATTCGCTTAGGAACTCGCTCTCGAAGAAGTGGCCGCAGGAGTAGTCACTCGGGAGCTAACTTCGCCAGTCCTTCTCGCATCCACTCGGGTACCGCCATCTTACTCTGCACCTTACTCATGTCGGTACAAACGGTGACTTGGTCAGAGGTCCAGCACAGAACCCCGTCCTGATTGCGGAACTCATACCTCCAGTTGATTGACGTATTGCCTATCTTAGGAACGGTCAGAGTGCATTGAATTGTATCTCCATATTCGACAGGGTGTAGGAACTGAGTATCGCTGTGGACGAGTGGAAAGGCGATCATGTGTTCTGAAAGTATGGTGTTGTAGTGCATGCCGCAAGAGAACTCCCAAGACTCCTCATAGAATCGGTGGGCTAGGTCCCAGAATCTTGGATAGTAGACTATCTTGGCCAAATCGACCATGGGGAAGTCAACGCGTCTCTCTGAGACGAAGGCCATGGTACTCCCGGGGC
>CAYYAH010000072.1:0-6123 GCA_964470075.1 uncultured Candidatus Poseidoniales archaeon | reverse complement strand
CAGGGCTGCTGCAAAATGGAATGAATGCCCGTGCCTTTGGAGAGTATCCTTCCCCTGAAGCCCTCGGTGACGCACGCTGGACTGACGAACTAATTCTTTCCACTTGGTACATGGCCGAGACTGGCAAGGTTCCTTCTGACATGAACTTCAAGACCGGCAAGAGTGATGGAGGGTTTGACAGACTTGATTTCCAATTCCTGTCCGAGGAAGAGTGGCTGGAGCACTCGCAGGAGATCGACACTTCAATTCCACTCAACCGCCGAGCTGATGGTAAGAACGAGATCGGAATTGACATCCCGTGGTATGGTGGTGGCATGTCATACGGCTCCGTCTCGATCAACGTCATGATGGCTCGGGCGAAGAATGCCAAGCGCTGGAACTCTTACATGTCGACAGGTGAGGGAGGTTACCCGCCTGAGTTGTATGAGGTCAAGGAGAATGTGATTACTCAAGTGGCTACTGGCTACTTCGGAGTTGAAGAGGAGACCATCCAAGCGGCCCCGATTGTCGAGTTCAAGTACGCCCAGGGTGCCAAACCCGGACTTGGAGGGCATCTGCTGGCTGCCAAGGCAGGCGAAGAGGTCGCCAAGTTGCGAGGCTCAGTTCCGTTCGTCAGCCTGTTCAGCCCGTTCCCATTCCACTCGACTTACTCGGTCGAGGACCACTCGAAACACCTCGATTGGATTGAGACTGTGAACCCCAAGGCACTGCTATCGGTCAAGGTCAGTACACCACATGATGTCGACATGGTGGCTGTAGGCTCCTACTACGCGGGAGCCCACATCATTCACTTGGACGGCAGTTACGGAGGCACAGGAGCGGCCCCTGAGATCGCCAAGAAGAACATCGCCATGCCAATCGAATTGGCCATTCCCAAAGTCCACAAGTTCCTGCAGAAGGAGGGCGTGAGAGACAAGGTCACACTGATTGCAAGTGGAGGAGTCAGAACCGCAGACGACATTGCCAAGGCCATCGCCTTGGGCGCTGATGGGTGCGTTCTGGGCACCACAGACCTAGTCGGAATGGGTTGTACTCGATGCGCCAACTGCGAGGGCGGCCCGTCTGGACGAGGTTGCCCGTGGGGCCTGACAACCACGGATATACAGTTGCAGGAATGGGTCCAGCAAGACTGGGCAGAGATGAGGCTCGACAATCTGTACAAGGCCATGCAGTGGAGGCTGCGCGACATCCTCAGGAAGCTCGGCATGGATGATGTCAGTCAATTGCGCGGCAGAACGGACTTACTGAGGTACATCGGCAAGGAGGGAGACGAATGATCGACCCCTCGACGATAATCAACGCTAGGAGGGAGATGACCTCCAGTCATCCGAAGTTTGAGCGACGCGAGGAGGATGCAGCCGAGGGCGGCTGTGGAGTAGTCGGTTTGGCTTCTGAAATTCCAGTCGCGGGTCGCCATCTTTTCGATTCACTTGAGCAGATGAGGAACCGCGGCAACGGCAAGGGAGGAGGAGTCGCGATGGTCGGGCTCGACCCGGAGCAGTTCGGAGTTGACGCCAATACACTGTCGAATTCATTCCTGTATGCAATCGCCTACCTAAACCCCGAAGTTAGGGACGCAGTCGAGGAGAGTTTCATCCATCCTAATTTCCATCTCGACCACACTCACGAGATGGGCACTCTCGATACATGGGAACGAGATCTCCCAAGTCTCGACACTAGGCCCCCGGACGTAGTTTGCTACTTCGTGAGACCTAGGGACAGCGCGATTGATGAGTTCATTGAGACCAAGCTGGATGGACCAATAGACCCGGATGATAGGAAATCCGCCTCAGATGAATTCGTCTTCCACACCACTCACAACCTGAATGTGGAGTTCTACGCTAAGGATGGTAGGACGGACGCATTTGTCCTCAGTCACGGCAGAGACATGCTGATCCTCAAGATTGTTGGATATGCTGAGGACGTTATCAGATTCTATCTGCTCGATGATATGACGGCCCATGTTTGGATTGGCCACCACAGATACCCGACTAGAGGTAGAGTTACTCACCCCGGCGGAGCCCACCCGTTTGGCCAGGGAATCGACTGTGCCCTAGTCCACAATGGCGACTTCTCGAATTATGTCTCAGTGAAGGATTATCTGGCTCAGAGAGGGATGGAGCCCCTGTTCTTCACAGACACCGAGGTCGGCGCGCTTGCATTCGATCTCCACAGGAGAGTCTACAATTACAGTATGGAAAACGTCATTGAGAGCCTCGCTCCGACCAGCGAGCTTGACTTCGTAATGCTCCCTGAAGAAAAACAGGAAGTTTACTCCGCAATCCAGAGGACTCACATTCACGGCAGTCCCGATGGCCCTTGGTTCTTCATCATCGCACAATCAGATGGCCCTACTCACAGGCTGATTGGAATCACAGACACTAGTATGCTTAGACCACAGGTCTTCGCATACCAGAGAGGTGAGGCGGCGATTGCATTCTGCGGTTCAGAAAAGCAAGTCATCGATGCGGTACTAGAGAGTCTAGCATCGGAAGATAAGAGGTTCTGGCGCCGGGCTGATGAATACTGGAACGCGCGAGGAGGTTCCTACACCGATGGAGGGGCCTTCCTATTCGATGTAGTTCCAACTGAGGATGGTGGTAAGGAGCTGGTGATGACCAACAAGTTTGGAGAAATCGTCGACACTCACCCAGGCGGAGATCACCTATTGGAGGATGCATCAGAAAATTTGCCCTTCTCCCTCTCTGCCGACCCTTCTGAGTCGTTCGGTACAATCGTAGAGGGACTTCCTCATATCGACTGGTCGGATGCCCTAGGAACTCTAAATCAGATTGAGACACTTTCTCAGTCAAATGGCCGAGAGTGGGCTTGGCAACTCCTCACAATGCTGCTCGACAGGAGGTATGATACAGGCGAGTTGAGAAGGTCAAGATGGCTCGACCAAATAGAATCGACTTTGGTATCGATAGTCTCTGCTGCCAAACACAACCCATGCTCGGATTTCGCAGCCCAAAAGGCTCCCGGGCACATTCCTGAGCCTTCTTCCGCTTCCCAGAGAGTTGTTGTGGACGCTCGCCCATTCCCTCCCGAAGGGAGAGAGTCACTGGCTTTGGAATTGGTCTCTCTCTACAAGGCTGGATGGACCAAGTTCGTAGTTGTGAACTGCCGTGGTCACCGATTCATCGGCAATGGTTTCGGCCCTGATTCAGAGCGTGCTCAAATCGATGTCTTGGGAGCAGTGGGAGATTACCTAGGCAGCGGCAACGATGGCATGACCATCGTAATGCATGGCAACGCCCAGGATCAAGTGGCACAGATTCACAAGGCCGGCGAGTTGGTTGTTCACGGGGATGTGGGTCAGTGCTATGGTTACGGCTCCAAGGGTGGTAATCTGTTCGTTTTGGGTAATGCAGCAGGGCGACCGATGATTAATTCGGTAGGAAGTCCAAAGTTGGTAATCAACGGGACAGCACTAGATTATCTGGCTGAGTCTTTCATGGCTGGCGACCCACTGGAGGGAGGAGGATTTGTTGTAATCAACGGAATGGAGTTCGACGAGAGAGGTGAAATCACGCCTCTCGAAACACCATATCCAGGAGGTAACCTGTTCTCTCTAGCTTCTGGAGGTGCCATCTATGTCAGGGATCCACACCAGAGACTCTCTGATTCCCAACTCAATGGCGGAGCTTTCGTAGAGATGTTAGATGAAGACTGGAGTGTCGTCGAGCCTCTTCTCCAAAGGAACGAGGAACTTTTCGGAATATCACTGCAAAGACTCCTCACAGTTAGTGGAGATATCTCGAGTCCATCTTCGGTCTATCGCAAGATTATACCTGTGAAGTCAAAGACTCTGCACGCAGAGGCTGCTTGGGTAGGTCACGCAGATTGAGAAACCAGACTGACTACCTCATCAGCGCAACCCCATGACAGAGTCACCCCTGCACCTCCGTGCCCATAGTTGTGGACGACAGCCCTTCCTCCGATGACCTCTACTTCGAGACGTACTTCACTTCTTGAAGGCCTCAAACCAACAGTTCCTCCAATGATATTACTCCTGTCCAAATCGGG
Organism: uncultured Candidatus Poseidoniales archaeon; assembly: GCA_964470075.1. Taxonomy (GTDB): domain Archaea; phylum Thermoplasmatota; class Poseidoniia; order Poseidoniales; family Thalassarchaeaceae; genus Thalassarchaeum. Next base: position 2,094 of record CAYYAH010000072.1, on the reverse strand, counting down.
CCACAGAGCCTCTACTTTACCTAGAATCAAATCATCATCTTCGGCCCTATGCTCCAAATCCCAGTCACCTAACTGGGCCGTACCTCCTAGAACTGTCACATCGCTTCTGGGGATGGTGTAAGTCAGTGTCTCCGGTTGTTGGTCGAAGTGCCCAATTCCAGGATCCTGATTGATGAAGATTATCTGACCGCGAGCGGGGACTACTTCCTCATCATCGCACAACTCGCGAGCACCCAATCCAACGCAGTTGACTACCACATCACCGGGAACTTCGGACAGATCTCTAACCAGCCCCTGTCTGAATGTACAACCCATTCTCTCTGCCTTCGACTTCAGCCATGGCATGTACAGGGGCATCTCGATTACTGGGGCCCTGAATTCCCATCCGAAGGCATAATCTCCTGGAATCTCATCACTTTCAAGGACTCGAAATGCAGCGATATAATCCTTCCATGATGGAAGATCTACTACCTGTCTGAGGTACTCTCTGCCATCTCGCATCTTGACGCCAGCCTCAGGAACTTCACCTGCTAATCTCTCCAATTCTGCGTAGGTTTCCAAACCCCACCCGTCAGCCTTGTCGGCTGGCGCGGTTAAGAATGGATACCAGATTGCTGCAGCCACATCAGATACAGTATCAGGGCTGAACCTGTCAGAAATCACTTCTACCTGGTGGCCTGACTCCAGCAGCCTGATTGCACAAGAAAGGCCAGAGACCCCAGCTCCGACTACGGTGCATCGCATGATGCTGGCAAGTGCGAACCCCTCATGATTGCGTCGCCTTACATGTCAGCGTTCAGAACCCTATTGAGGGACATCCTCTCTCGCACCTCTGAGGAGCATGCCGAAGGTGAAGAAGCCGAAGAAGGGATGGTTCAGACCAGACCGCAAGAAGCGCCGTACTGGGCCTCCGGTGAAGCCCAGCGAGAAGGGCCTACCCCCCTGTCCTGCCTGCGGTCAATGGAGCATGCAGCGAGACAATTCGAAGAGTGAGTTGTATTGTGGTGCTTGCGGCGCAATCATGTGACAGATTCCATATGCACAATCTCATCCGAGATTGTCGCAGTGATGAGGAACCGCACCGGGTGCTTCGGGCGCCGCGAGTGATGGGCGATCTGAGCGACACTACAGATAAGTGACTACCAGAGCAATCCAGTTCCATATCATATGTCCAATGATTGAAGGCCAAAGGCTTCCGGTTCTAATCCTGACATATCCGTAAATCAGCCCACCAATTGTTGCCATTCCGACTGTATAAGGTTCGATGTGAACAAGACCGAATAGTATGGCGCTGATTGCAACAGCTACCCAGTCCCCGTGCATCTTTTTAATCGAGTCTAGTAGATACCCTCTGAACATCAACTCCTCTGCTATAGGGGCGATGATTACTGTAGAAGCCATTGCTAATCCTAGAGCTACAGGGCCCGACCCCCAATCTACTCCTATGTCAGTATCTAAATCTGGAACTCCGAAAACTAGTTCGTACCCGATTCCATATCCGATTACAATTATGAAGTCAACGACCGTAACCAGAACAGGAATTGCTAATATCAAGATCATAGCTTGCCTAGCCGATTCAATCGTAAACTTCTCTGACAAGTCAGGTAGTTGGTTCTCGGCCTCCATGAACATCAGAGTCACAAAGATAGCTATCAGATAAGAAAACGAGATTGACAAATGTATTGAGTATGTCGCTGATATCTCTAGTAACGAAAGAAATATGGATATCAGAATCATCGCTATCAACGTAACTACAAACCAAACCACAAAGAATGTAAGGGCGATAATCCACGATTTCAAGTAACTCCGAACTCCCGAATTTTCGGGCTCAGGGTGAACGACTGAACTCCCGAGTGACCCGTTCACAACCAAACGAATTCATCGAGTGATTTCAGTTCTATCCCTGTATACTTCATATCATTCCGTTCCGGTAGGAACGGATTAATCTCAAGGGAATCCTTCATGACCGTCTTTCCGGGCGTTCCGAGTAGATATTGTGGACCCAATTGAATACCTGACTCAAGACCAGATGATCTCTTTGGCTCTGGTCGCCGCCCTATTGCTGGCCTCAGGGATTCGTAAAATGCTCGATGC
>CAYYAH010000071.1:0-6136 GCA_964470075.1 uncultured Candidatus Poseidoniales archaeon | reverse complement strand
CCTTCATAACCGTTGATGTATGCACCTACGGTGCAATTCAGTCGAGTTCCTTTACTTCAAGACCCGAGGAGCGGTTTGCTACTCTGCTGATTATCTCATTTCTCATACCGCCAGGAACTTCGACTACGCATGCCCAAGAGCCGTCCTCAAGCCATTGTTCTCTTTGCATCGAATCTCGAAGTAACTGCATCACACCTCCGTAATCCTTTCCAGGAATCTTGAATGCTAGTTTGACGGTTATGAATTGGAGTGGAATGACTGGCTTCAGTAAATCCACCGCATCCTGAACTTGACGCTCCAAAGATAAGAACGGGTCGGCCTTAAATCGGGCTTCAGTCAAAGCATTCTCTATCCTAGTCTGAGGATGAGGAAGGCGAGTCTTTGGATCTGTGGCTGTGAGTGAAATCTCATTTACAATTTGCTTCATCTTTTCTTGGACCATCTGTTTTCTTTGCGCTGTAGTTAATTGAATTGATCCTTCATTCAAGATTCGCCCTACACATGTAGCAAGATCAGTGGTGCCAAAAGCACCCTCTAGGGCTTCTGACGTGGGCCTATCACCAGCCTTGGCATCAGACCAGATTTCTTCGGCTGCAAGTAATTCACTCAGCTCAACTGATTCTGGGTCATCCTTCCAATTCCGAACAAGTTCTGGATCGACTAGAATCTCATATCTGGCTCCACCCCTCTCGAGACGGGCCGTAACCGCATCGTCTAGGCTCACCATGGTTACGGCAGAGAGAATGCCGGACTTAGAGGCATGGATGCTCAGGAGATCTTCTCAAGGTGTTTGAGAGCATCCTCGTGGGCCATCTTGTGGTAACCATTAGAATCAACGATGGCTATTTCCACAGTGTCAGAGTTTAGGTCATCCTCCATTGACTCCCTAAGGGCCTCGAGTCCCAACTTGATGGCTGCATTTTGTGTCATGTTTTCCTTCCACTTGGCTTCGAAGTAATCCATAACAGTCGACTTACCTCGACCGATTGCTCCGGCTTGATATGATTGGTATGCTCCTGAAGGATCAGTTTCAAAGAGATGGATTCCATCGTTATCTAGGCCAGCAATCAACAACGCAGTACCGAAAGGTCTAGCTCCACCATATTGAGTGAAAGACTGGAGGTGATCGCACATCTTCTTGACAAGTGACGTTACTCCAATGGGATCGCCGTATGTCATCTTGTTAATCTGACACTGAACTCTGGCTCTATCGACCAGTTGCCTTGCATCAGCGACAAGTCCAGAAGTGGTTATTCCGATGTGGTCATCTATCTGATACATCTTCTCGATAGAGTCGGCGATTACTAGCTTGCTGGAGATCCTCTTATCTACAATCAGAACTACTCCATCCTTGTACTTGAGGCCGACAGTAGTGGTTCCGCGCTTGACAGATTCGCGGGCGTATTCTACCTGATACAGTCTGCCGTCAGGTGAAAAGGTCGATACTCCGTGGTCATATCCTCGTCCGCTTGGCTGCATGATAACATGTCTTGCCTATACGGACTCTTATCAATCTTGGTCGAAACTAGTCTAGTGAATCGCGCCATTCATTGATGTGTGCCGACTCGCGGACGCATGAAAGTCGCCGTGCTGGCATCTTCTGGCAAGGATTCATCCTACTGTGCCTGGTGGGCCACAATGCGTGGTTGGGATGTCCAATGCGTAGTATCAGTAGGAATCAGGGCCGATGACTCGATGATGTTTCAGACAAACGGTGTCTCAATAGCAGCCCTCCAAAGTGCTGCAATGGATGTTCCGTGGTTGCCAGTACTGAGTGATGGAAAAGAAGAATTCGAAATATCTGATCTTGAAGTTGCTTTATCAGACGGTATTGATTCCACATCGAATTTTGTAGAGATTTGGCCGAGTGAGTGGCTTTCCCCCGAAGGCCTTACTCTGTATGAGGGAGTATTGGATGTAGATGCACTGATAGTAGGTGCTTTGCGCTCTGATTACCAGAAAACAAGAATCGATATGATGTGTGAGCGATTGGGGATTATCTCGTACAGCCCTCTCTGGCATAATGACTCTGTCTCGCACATGCATGCACTAGTAGAACATGGATTCGAAGTAATGTTCGTATCAATTTCAGCCGATGGTTTAGGGGAAGAGTGGTTGGGTTCAACATTGGACAAAAGTTCTCTGGAAAAGCTCGAATCGCTTTCGCGACAACACAGATTTAACCTCGACGGAGAAGGTGGAGAGTTCGAGACTGTGGTGCTATCTTCACCGTGTATGAGCAGGCGGATAGAATGTATCACTGAGAGCCTGTGGGAAGGTAGCCGGGGTACTTTAACCATACATAATGCTAGGCTAACGGACATGCGCTAGGCTCAAACAGGGGTCTAGGTCCGCAAACCATGGGGAAGGCCGTGACAATATCACCTCTTGATTACAGATATGGACGAAGTGAGGCCAAACACATCTGGTCTAGAGAGGGACGGCATAGCCGACAGTTGGAAGTCGAAAGAGCTCTAGTTTGGGCACATTGTCAACTAGGTAGAGTTAGTGCTGAAGATTACGACGTAATCGCTGACATCGCCGATCCCGGTATTGTCACAGCAGATAGAGTCGACGAGATTGAAGCTGAGACTAAACATGATATCATGGCCCTAACCAAAGCGATGGCTGAGGCTGCTGGAGAATCTGGATGGTGCATTCATCTAGGTGCTACTAGCAACGATATTGTCGATTCTGCCGTAGCACTGCAAATCAAAGACAGTATCAAGTTGCAAAGAGAGGTTTTGGGTCAACTGATTTCTAATCTGTGTGAAATTGCAAGTAGAGAACGTGATACTGTAATGTTAGGTAGGACTCACGGTCAAGCAGCAGTACCGATTACTTTTGGCCTCAAAGTAGCAGTTTGGGTTGATGAATTTACACGCCACTATGAGAGACTTTCAGAACTCGAAACCAGAGCCACCACTGGCAAGTTCATGGGTGCTGTCGGAACGGGAGCTGCTCAAGGCAAGGATGCTTTCGAGTTGCAGAGTCTAATTATGACAGAACTTGGTCTAGGAATCCCTGTAGCCACTACCCAAGTTGTAGGACGTGACCGCTATATCGAGTGGGTCGGTTGGATGGCAAATGTAGCCACTACAGTAGAGAAGGTGTTGCAAGAAATTCGAAACCTACAAAGAAGCGAGATTGCAGAAGTAGCAGAAGCCTTTGACACAAAAAAGCAGGTTGGATCTTCTACTATGGCTCATAAACGCAATCCAATAACTGCTGAAAACGCGTGTGGATTAGCTAGAATTGTTCGTTCAATGATTGTCCCCTCATATGAAAACGCCCTATTGTGGCATGAGAGAGATTTAGCAAACTCATCTGCTGAACGGTTCACGCTCTCACATTCGATGGTTCTGCTTGATGACATATTGATGAAGACCGATCGAGTCATGCGCAATCTATCAATAGATGCAGATAAGATGCGAGAAAATATCGAATCGCAAAATGGCATGGTCATGGCTGAGAAGGTCATGCTGGCTTTAGTAGACAAGGGAGTTTCCAGAGAAAATGCGCATGAGATACTCCGTGCAGCATCTATGCAGGCAATCTCTGATGGACAAGGATTGAAAGCTGCATGTTCGAAAGATGATGTTGTTTCTTCAATATTCAATGATTCAGAACTGTCAGAATTATTCATTCCCGATGGGCATATCGGTCACAGTGGCAAAATCGTTGATGAAGCAATTGCTAGAGCGAAATCCGTGATTGGTTAAGTCAGCGCCATCAACAACAACAGGACTATCCCTGTGATGGATGCGAAAATCCCAAGCAGCATAATCATGGCATGTGGCCCGTACTGATTTGAGTCATTCAAAGCGACATTAAGGAATCCATCTTCAGAGATAGCTTCCACCATGCCGGCCTCTGATTCCTCGAAGTCGGGGGCCTCTCTTCTCGGGATTCTCTCTGTAGAGTCCACACCATTCCGAAGTGGACTCATTGTATAGCATTCTCCGTCACTAGAAGACGCTTCTATTCTTCTTCGGAGAAAACATTGACTAGCAATCTATCGAATTCACGCATTGATTCTCCATCTACCTTTGCTAGAGCTTCGGGATTGAGAGCTCTGCCTGTGTAATCATCCTCCACTAAGTCTTCGGAGTTACGTCTAGAAGCTAATACAATTTGACGAATCAAAAGTATCGCTGTGAAGCAGAGAACAATTGCTACAAATTCCAAATATCCCATTTAATCAGCCCCTAGGTATTCCTAACTCAAGAGGTCTAGCTAGATGACGCCTGTTCGAAGCGGTTGGTTCTACCCAATCTTCAATTGAGTTGAATTGTTCTAAATCGTGTGGCTGGCATAGCCAGATTCTCTCGGAGGATCTGCCACAATCCGGGCATCTGATGGGCATTCCTGAGCCTGAGCTGCGCATCGTTTTCCCGCAGCACAACGGACGTGATGTGATTCTAGGTACTGAATCTACGAGTGAGAGTCTTTCCAAATGGATTGAGTCGTCTGGTGCCTTAAGTCCGATCCAAGAAATCAGATCTCCGGGGTGTAAAGTTCTCAGCAGTTTGTTGACTGGTCCACCTTCGCTAAACGCTACCAGCCTAATCGCCTTACCTTGAAGCGAAACTACGACATTAGAATGTGCGCCCTTAGTATGTTCAGGGTGGCTCAAGACCGTTCCCGAACAAGGGCCTTTTACGTGATCATCTGAAAGTTGATTTGTTACATGGATTGCGAATCTTGTGGATTTCTCCACATCACTTCGTGATTGTAACCAATGATGTGCTTGTTCTACCGAATCCGAAGAGTCACCACGGATGCCATACAGTACAGGGCAAGGAGTTCTAGGGGCAATCAAACCCTTTCCTTTAGTTGGATCACGGTTCACGAATGTGCGTGGATGATAATCCTCCATTTCACGAACTGCTTGAGAGGTGATTACACGCTCAGAACCAATATTCTCATCGTTCCTCCACGCGATCAATTCCCATGTCGAGTTGTTATCAGGATTCCATGCCACCGCTGCACTGGCCCCAATGGCACCCCATTTCCTATCGCCACAAAACATGGATAGGTCAAATTGCTCAATCTCTTTGAGTCGGGAATCTAACTCAACAAAACCCATCACTGCGTCCTTATACCAATTTAGAGGGGGTTTAGAATTACAGATAATTAACACCGGTGAAGATGGAGTTGATTCGAAATTCAAAGGTTTGGAAGAATTCAATAATTCTTCGAACCATTCCTCACATTCTTCTCGTAATAATTGGTGTGAGCTAGGGTCTAATTCGATAACTGCAGATAGGGCGCCATTTCCCCTAGTTCTCCTTGGAGCGAATGGCCAAAGCCGGACTAATCTTCTACTGACGACTTTGAATCCGTGCCCACTATTGGATAATCGGTACAGTAAATCATCGAAACAATCTGTAGTGCAACCGGCAGAAGGGTGATCGGTATCATCTAGGCCGATTGTCACCGTGTCACACGACATCAGACTATCTCCTCCATCACTCCACTAAGTCCTTCCTCGGGATTGCAAAGAAAACTCTTGATGCCGTATCTGTTTGCAGCGATGATATCCACCTGTCTGTCACCAACCATGAAAGAAGATGAGTCATCTGGCCTTTCAATCCAATCTTCCCCATATAGTAACTCTAAATCAGTTAGATTGGAATCTATTGATGCTTTGTCGATCAATTGTCTACCAGCTTCTAGCATCCCTGGAAATGGTTTGCGTGCCCAAGCTCCTTCCCAAGGAGCGTAAGGGCTGTGCAAAATTAGATCAAAGTGAGCATCTGAGTCTTCTTCCAAAACCATCGCCTGCAGACACTTGTGGATGTTTGCTAGGTTCTGACTGGTCCAGAGTCCCCTCCCTATTGGCGATTGGTTTGTGACCACGCAGACACGGTAACCAAGTCTGCGAAGCATCCCGATAGACTTGGAAGAATCTGGCAATAGTTCAATTTCCCCAGGGTTGTTGATGTAATTCTCCGAACCGACATTGATTACACCATCTCGGTCTAGAAAGGCAATGCTACCATTCCATGAAACACCCTCAGGTAAATCAGGAAGGGACAGGGGCGCCTCAAGTTCGACATCATCTCTACAAGGAGCAAGCAGGTTATCACAACCCTTTGTGAGCCTTGATGGCCTCCTTCACGATGTGGTTGAT
>CAYYAH010000070.1:0-6269 GCA_964470075.1 uncultured Candidatus Poseidoniales archaeon | reverse complement strand
CCTGAGTTCCCTTGTAGAACGTTCCAGAACTTCCCTCTACCATCTCTGGATATGGGTCGGCTCCGAATAGGAACAGACTACACTCTTCTCTTGGATCAATTGCTCCATCCCAATCGCAGTACACATGCAAATCCTGATTGTGGAAGCCAGCGGGCGGGTTATTCCACTCTGCGACCTTAACTGGGCTGGTCTTGTCTCCGACATAGATTACATCGAGCCTATTCATTCCACTGTTTGCATCATCGTCGTTTGGAATTGGATCGAGTTCGCTGTTTGTTAACTCATGGTTGACTAAAACCCAGTTGTTGTCAGGTGTTACCTTGATGTCAATCATTCTCGCAACTTCGGCGTAGTAAGTTGAGAGTAGAATGATGTTATTCGGATTGCTGATATCTAGAATTTCGAATTGATTGTAACTTGAAACATATGCATAGCAACCGCCAGTTCCATCACCGTATATTTCGCAATCTTCGTCGAAGTTACCCTCTATTGCAATCTCTGAATTGTCGCCAGGGGTTGGTCCGACATTCTTGAATTCCTCTTTGCATGGTCTGCCCATCGTATCATCAAACTCCGCAGGAGGCTTGACGTTGCCATCGCAGTTGAGATTATGGTAGTCAATCAGTTTGGCATTCGGGGTTGAGAGTCGGTGAGCCAGAAGATCGTTATGGGAATGATTGGCGTCCTCAACTTCGGTTACAGGGTCTATCCAAGTATACCCATCATCGTCCGAACCTCCGTCTCCGATTATCCCTAGACATCCTGAGAGAGGGGCTAGCGCCATCAGCGCTACCATCAACATCATCTTTGCATTCGTACCACTCAACAAGTTGCCACCCCATCCGCCGACGATAACAGTCAGTTGTTCAATCCACCGGTCGCCCGAGCGCTACGCGCTCTGGGCGAATCAAGCGGTTGACCCATACGGTTTGTCTATGTCTAACTGGACGATATACAGTCCAGTGGTAATACATGACAGGTATGTGTATCCCTTGTGATACTCGGCTGCCCAGAGGAACGGTGTCCATCCAAAATCATAGTAGGAACTGTCGAGCGGCACACCGTCTTCTCCATGTGGCAAATGGAACCCCACTGTGGCATCCATGTGAGCGTTGGTCTTGTTTCCTTCAGACAGACCAGCGAGCATCAGAGTCTCGACATCGACCACCCACAGACCAGCGTGATAACTCGACAGGTAGATTCGGGCATCCCATGCGCCACCGTGACTTGTATCCGGGAGCCCGGGCAATCCGGTCTGGAAGACCTGAGTATCCACATTGTGAGGGCTGAATAGCAACCACTCTTCTCCACCTGGAATATGGTGATCATTGGCGAACGGAATTTCCCATCCATGAATCAGCTTGGGCATGAATCGCACATTGCCGTTTACTTCTTCGTAGTCGGTTGTATCGAGTAGATATGACATCCCCGTCCCCACAGTGGTTTCAAGGACCTCGGTTGCAATAATGGTCAGATGCATCTTACCGGGAGGATACCCCAGATGAGAAGCGTCTACCATCTCATCAACTGGCTCAGCGTAGTGGATGTATGAAGCGCGACCACCGTTCTCATTGCTTGTACACCCACAATCGATTTCTCCGTCGCCATCGAAGTCCTCGAACTCCATCCACTGTCCAACTTCTGGTGCCCTCCAATTACAGCCAGCTTGAGTACCTCCAGAAAGTCTACACAGAGATCCATACCAAACGTACTCGACAAGATCTTTGTTGGGATGAGGTATATCTGAGACATCGAAGATTCTCAGCCCTGCTTCCCAGTAAGCACCGTAGACATAGGTCCTTCCGAATCGCGGATCATTAGAATCCTCTCCCGGCCAGGTCTGAACCGTCATATCGTGAATATAGATCCAACCTCCAAGAGTCGACTCCCAACTGACTTCAGCCTCTCCTAACTTCACGATACGAGGCAGGTCACCATATCCGGCAAAGTTCAGGTGAGCGACCGTGATGCCTCCGCATGCATCGCCCTGTCCAACATCACAGGCCTCGTAGTCTGGATTTGCTACGAAGATGTACCACTCATTGTCGATCATATGAGTGTAGAGATTGTGCGGACCGCTGGGGTGGTCAGCATCGTACCAAGAGTCGACCCAACTAGGGTCATTCTTGTCTGTGACATCGACCAGAGTAACCGTGACCTGAGCAGGGTCCTCCCATTCTCCGACATTGGGATCCGCTGCGCCCGGGTCGACCAGCTGATTCTGAACAATCACATATTCCCTACCGTTGTACTCGAGATACTTGACATCGAGAACCTGAGTGTTAGGGTCGTAGTAGACTCCGGTGACAGTGGTGTTTGTTGGGTCTGTTACATCGACTATGTGCATCTCGCTCCAACCAGCGATGTAGGCGTATGTCTTGCCATCGGGCGAGTCAGCGACCTGAACCTCGGCATTTCCGGGTGCTGTTAGTTCGTTGAATGAGATAGGTTGGATGTTATCGGTGTACATCATGTGCTGACTCGCGTTCCTGTGATCATGCCCCTCATCTTGCAATAGAGGGTCGAGCATCTCGAAAGTCCCCTGGGTGCCTCCTTCAGGACTATCAGACAACACGAACAAAGCAGCGGATGCGCCAATCAGGCAGACCACCAGCCCGAGCGCTAGGGCCATTCGTTCAGATTCCACGATGCCCGCGAGCCCGCAGGTCATGTTGAAGCCATCGCCCCTCTACGGAGGGGCGTGCGCGGCATCACAACAGTAGTGTGCATATCTCTGATTCTTCTCTCTGCTCCAGTCTCGGCTCACGAGCCGAAGGAATACACGATGCTTCTCAAACAGGACGGAGTCACTCCTAGTGGGGTGCCCGAGGGGATACTGGTCACCACCGACTCTCTCTTCTTCCGCAATGCCGACAATCGCGAGAATACGTCTCACAGGATTCTAATCGATGCGGATGGCGACGGTATCTTCGATGGCATCGATGATATCGCAACAGCATGGCTCACATCTTCTTGCGAACTGAATGAAACGGGTCAGCGAATCAATCCTGAGTGCGAGGTCACAGAACTGGTGTATCTTGACCCATCCAATGGACTTCTACCAGGGACATTGGATCTTCTACATCAGATTGACAATAACGGATCATTATGGGAGAGCAATTTTACTGTGACATTCACGGATGATGTACATACTCCTGAGAATCCAGCGCCAGAAGAGGAGATTGGGACTGAGACTTCTGGCGAGACCAACTTCGCTACTCTACTCCTAATCGCTTCATTAGTTGGAACAATAATCATCCTGCCTAGATTGATAGGAACAAGCGAGCAGGATTGACTTCATCCAACGGTTGCACTCAAGAACTCCCGCTGGGTCGCCAGCCTCACAGGGCGCTTAGCTCAGCTTGGAAGAGCACCTGGTTTGCAACCAGGGGGCCGGGGGTTCAAATCCCCCAGCGTCCACCATCAATCAGTCATAATTGACATGATTCCAGTTTGTGCTGCCGATAGAGCGGCAGCCCACCAAATCCATATTGGCATCCCTAGCAACCAAGTTGCATTCTCTTCCCACCACCAGTAATCATGAGCCAATAGGAAAACTGCCAGTAGCCCAAGGGTAGGAAACATTCTGCTTCTGTCCGGCAATACTGAGGATGCTACTTCAGATAATGAGCGATTTGAGAGGAGATGATTTACTACGACAAGAACCACAATTGCGACCAGCAATGAAGGAACCACTACAGTAGGCATAGCGGGCCCAACGGGTTCTACCCACCAACCAGAGTAGAATGCAGGATACTCTACGGCCAGAATTACCATTACTTCCCCAGAAAGAATCGAAGCGATTACTGCTCTGCCATCTAACCCCTCGAAATAAGCAGCAAGGTAAACTGAGGGGAATAATACAGCATACATTGAGAAGGCTAGAAGCCCAAGGTCGAGTATAGAGAGATTTGACCACAACGAAAGAAGCAGCCCCAAGACTGCCAAAGTTACGATTACCACGTCTCTACGGTTCTGGCCAGAATCATCAGTCCCGAGCAAGTCCCTAGTCACAAGTGAGCCAGTCGCCAGAAGCTGAGAATCCATCGTAGACATCAATGCTGCTAGCCCAGCTACCAAAATCAGCCCTCCAAACCAGGCCCCTCCGGACTCGATAATTTGCATTGGGAGAATGTTGTCTGAGCCAGCACGATCTAAGTCAGAGAAGTCCAAGTGACCGAGTGCTCCAATCAGAATCGGCGGCAGGAATGCTAACCAAGCAATAGCCGGATATGCCTTAGCCATGAATCCAATGTCCTCATCGCTCTCGGCCGCGCAAAGTCTCTGATACAATTGAGGAAACATAGGGTCTGCAAAGAACCAGAGCAGCAGAGTGCATGACCAGATCAACAAGGTGTAGAACCCTTCGCGTCCGAGCAGAGCGGGCTGCGATGCAGCCAGACTATCCATCGCTGTCTGCAATCCTCCCGAATCATTGACAACTAAGATCAATCCGATCCATAGCAAGATCAGCGCAATCAGACCTTGGGCCAAATCCGTCCTTACTACGGCCTTCAATCCTCCAGTTAGTGTGTATGCAACTACAAGGATTGTAACCAAGACCGCTCCAATCCATTCTGGTCCCCCGAATAGTGCTGAGACGACAATACCTGCGGCTCGGGGTTGCAAGGCAAGATAGGGAATTGTGGCAATAACCAGAACTGAGGCCATAGTCCTCTGGGCCTGTTTGGAACCAGTCTGTCCGAATACCATTTCAGGGGCCGTCATAGCACCGTGCTTTACTGAAAGTGCTCGCGCCCGCTTGCCGAGTGCATACATTGAAACAGCCATGAAACCGGTTCCAAATGCCATGATTGGCAAGAAAGACAGGCCGATTCGATAGGCAGCACCACTCGCCCCGTATACCGTGAAAGCACTGAAATTGGTGGCGGCCATTGTGGCTAGCAGAATAGGCCCGGCCAGACTTCTTCCGGCTAGATAGTAGGACTCATCGTCACGTCCTACGTCTCTTCTAGCCCAGATTGCGAACAATACCATGAGGACGCAGTACGTTCCTACAGCTAACCACGCCGAAGTCATGAATGCGCTATGGGAAGGTGACGATTATCTATCGTTTCTCTAGAATAAGCCAAGGAAGAATCCCGTGAGATAGATCGCAATCAATACGGCAGGACCGTAGAACAGAATCGCTTTGACAGAATTCCACCAAGGCTTGTCTTCGAGATGCCGATCAACCTCATCGGCCAGTCCGGCTACAAGTTCCTCAGCCAAATCGGCATGCATAATCGCACATCAGGCTCGGGTTTTCAAGGATGCCTACTCAGGCAAGAGTTGAGCTAGGATCTTGAGAAGCCCTCTGAGAGTAACCTCACTAATTCCAGAGACCTTGCACACCTCACTCTGAGTTCTCGGCGAGGAACTCTCCTGAGAAGCCTTGTAGATGATTACGCCAGCGATTCCGGATGGCTTCTTACCTTGCCAGGCCAAGTTGTCCTTGACTGAGCCCCAAAGGTTGCGAACCTCTCCCAGGACATGCGGGGGTAGTCCTAGGTCAGAGTGAAACTTTTCGAAGTACTCCTCAGGGCCGGTGATGTGATGGGTGCCTAAAGTTCTGGCAACTAGCCTGATGGTTCTCTTAAGCTCCTTCTCTTCAACGGCTTTGGTCATATCGAAGGCCTCAGCGATGTCTTCAATTCTGCGTGGAATCTTGGCTTCGCGAGCTGCGATATAGACACAAGCCGCCGAAACTCCTCTGATGCTCCTTCCGGTAACTAGTCCCCGCTGTACGGCGTGCCTATACAGTGAAGCCGCCTCCTGCTCAATCTGACGAGGTAGGTCGCCACGGTCGCGAATGAACTGCATAGCCTTAGCTAGATTCCTGCTGCGGCTGTCACGAGTCTTGCTGCGTTGGTCAATGCGCTGCCTCCTCCTCCATTCTCGGAGGCCTTTACCGCTCATACCATGACGCTTGGCAGCACCTGCAGTCAGATCACGCCTCTGAATCTCAGATGATAGCCCCTTGTCTGATAGAGTCAGAGTAGAGGGTGCACCAACACGGCTCCTATCATCTCCATCTGAGTGGTTAATCCATTCTGCTCCAGGGTCGATCATGTTCTCAGCAGCGACGAAACCACATTCCGAACAGGTTGTCTCTCCACGAATGTCATCGGTGTCCCAAGAGCTCGCTCCGCACACCTTACAAGGACCAGTCACAACATCAGTGCCACGACCTTTTGAAGGCCTCATTGCGGGGCTGAACTGCGAAGAGCGGTTACGCTGCTTCGAATTACTCTGAGCCTTGCCGGCCT
>CAYYAH010000069.1:0-6333 GCA_964470075.1 uncultured Candidatus Poseidoniales archaeon | reverse complement strand
GTCTTCCGTTCTGCTGTGTGCCCATGCAGATAACGATTGAAGGATCCTGACCCTGATGTTTCTTACAATAATCGGACTTGTACATTGTCGAACTTCTACAATCAGTACCGTTCTCTTTTACTCCACTGCACTTGGCCACTCAATCACCCGGTTTCGTACCGTCAGCCAGCCTGATGCATTTAGCAGGTATCCCGGCCCAGACCTCTCCAGCGGGTATTTTCGTCCATTTCGGGACAACTGCTCGAGATGCCACCACAGCACCCGCACCAATCTCGCAACCAGGCTGTACTATACTGCCGGTTCCCAACAAAGCACCGTCTCCAACCCTTACCGGAGATAGGACGAGCTCACTCTTCTCGGTGAGATGAGCGTTTATGGTGGCATGGCCACCCATCACCACTTCTTCTCCTAGAGTCACCATTCCAGCATCGTTTATGTTGTCAGTGTTGAGTTGTGCTCCCTTGCCTATCTTGGCTCCCATCAGGCGGTAGTAGGTGTTACCGAGGAAGGAAGGTACGATGACCCAAAGGAATAGCAAGGCGGAGCGGTGGAAGATCATCGACCACGCCCACTGAATTGTGGTGAAGGACTGTAGTGGGACACGACCCTCTTTGAGGCGAGGTCTCAGTAACCCGCCCAAGAGGCCACAAATCATCACCATGCATATGCCCCAAATCAGATATCCAAGTCCGAGCCCTATACCAGTACCGACTGCCTCAAGAAAAATCCCTTCACCCACTACTCTCTCTCTGATTTGCATCACTAGGATGTATCCGGGCGCCGCCGACACTCCCCAGATAACAGCAATGAACAACATCACCATCACAGATAGGATGTTCTGAATTAGATGGAAGCCGCGCATCTACCTCCTCCTTACGACCAAGTCACCTAGACTAGGCCCTATAGCATCGCCTACGGCACCCTCAAGTCATCTCCGGGAACGGCAAAGCCATGGCACAGGTGTCTGGGATGCTGGGAGACGGATCGAAACCTGTCAAGGTTCACCATCTCATCAAGGCACCAGAGAACACCCCTGAGTCGGTGAGAAGGAGGGAGTCTTGGGATGCAACCGAGCCGGCAACAGTGTACAAGACGCCTGAGATACTACCCGATGGAACACATTGCACCGCCGCTACGGTGATTTTCCGTACACGCGGTTGTGTATGGTGGTGGAAGTCAGGTTGCACCTTCTGCGGTTACTTCAACGACGTTAGGGACGATGTGACCTCAGAGGATTTGTTTGCCCAGTGGGAGGAGGCCAAGCGCAGACTCGATGACTTCGAAGGCTGCAGTATGGTAAAGGTATACACCTCTGGGACATTTTTCGAAGATCGAGAGAACCCTCCAGAGTGGCAGGATGCTATACTCAAGGAAACTCACGAGAGAGGACTTCACTTAGTAGTCGAGGCACAGGCCCAGATGTGTACGCCCGAGAAGATTGCATGGGTCGCTGAGAGGCACCCTGGATGTACTGTCGCAATCGGCCTCGAGGCATACGATGACACGGTACTGAGATTCCACGTCAACAAGGGATTCTCTACCAAACAGTGGCATCGCTCGGTCGAGATGCTGAAGGACAATGGCTTGAGAGTCAAAACCTACCTTATTTTCAAGCCCCCATTCATGTCTGAGGGAGATGCTCTCAGACTGACTACAAAGTGGGCCATTGAGGTAGCTCCACATTCAGACGATATCTCGGTGAACCCGATGAATATCCAGCGTCGCACAGTGGTCGATCGACTCTATCGCAACCGCGAATATCGCCCCCCGTGGCTTTGGTCCCTCGTCGACATGCTCGAAAACACTCACGCCGATACAGTGGGCGCTGGGGTTCGCATGATTGTTCATCCCACGGCTGGAGGAAAGTTGCGTGGTGCCCACAATTGCGGCAAGTGTGACGAAGATGTAGTGGCCGCCATTGAGCGATTTTCGGTATCTGCAGATCTGCGAGAATTCGAAGATCTAGATTGTGAGTGCAAGGCAGTTTGGGAAGTCGAGATTGACAACGACCTGAATCTCCCCGTCCCTCTGGGAACAGGCAGTGATAGACGAGGCTCGCCAACGGATCTTCTCAGAGCACCCTAACGAGGGACGAAGTCCCTCGCCCAATGCTTAAGGGGCAAACTTCTGTGGTCGTGGTATCTCGTTTGGCGAGAACAGGTGATGAGATGTCATCAGATTCTGCAGATTCGGTCGGCGAATTCATTCAGGGAGAGAGTGAACCCTCATCTTCATGGGTGTTTCTAGCCATGGGAATTGTTCTCTCTCTAGTTACTTTGATTCTACACGGAATGCTGTTTCCAGGACAAGATCTGCCAGTCATTTCAGATATCTTACCTGTGTTTGATGGAGTATTTGATTCAGGTATCTGGTTCTTCATTCTCGGCATAATGATGGGAGTCTTTGCAATCATCGCCACCATGATGACGGAAGCAACTAGCGAGTGAGGTTGAGATATGGGTGACGTAGTTACTGCGATGGCATACTTTTGGGGCTTGATGCTCTTATCCTATTTCCTGATGCAGAATGGATTGTGGATTCTCAATGATGTTGTCAAGTCGATGTGCCGATTTGCTCTAGGAAAGGCCCTCGGACCAGCGAACGACTTCGTTGAGGGGCGAGAAGGCTCCGCCTCGAGAACTTGGATGATGCAGGGTATGTTCTGGTTAATCCTAGCATCATTATTCACCTTTGAAGGACTCTGGTTGTCATACGATCCACACGCTCTCCACAGCCTTTCCTCTTGGGGTTACAATCCAACCTCTGAGTCACTTCTCTATGCTGCCGGCTTCGCTGCTCTGTATGGAGGAGTTGGCATGCTAATCATCGCCAGCAGTTTCCATATTATTCCAAAACTAGCTGACACAGGACTTGCAAGCGAGAAGAACGGAACCCTAGTCTCTTACCTTTGGACCCTAGCAGTTTTGTTCCTCGTCATCGCAGCTCACGATTCGGTGATATTAGGAATCAATATCTTCCTGATTGCCACGACTCTCCACGGGCTGGCATATCTCGCCGTTTTGATCAATCTCCTTCTCACTGCATCTGAGAGGAAGTCAGCCCTTCCACTGCCCGGCTGGCTCATCATGCTTGGAATGCTAGCAGATCCTGTATCAGTGGTTGCTACGATTCTAGCGGGCATTGGCTCAGGGGCCGTACAGTGGCTACTCACACACTTGGTCAGTGGAACCTTCTTCTTTGCCACTCTCGCTGGAATCTCACTTTATGTCTCATCCAGTGCTACTGGTAACCCACTCTGGTCCAGGTCTCTGACCGCTGTGACCACGGTTGGTATGATTGCCACAATAACTCCCATGGGATACACTCACGGAAGGATGGCCGCAGACATGCTGCTGGTGAGTTTTGAGGATGTCTCGATGCAGTCAACTGATGGTATTGCAGTATCATTCCTCATGGCGCTCGCAATCATCCCCGTTATGGCACTAGTAGCCAATGTAATGATGACTCTTAGAGGAGGAGATGCGTTCGTTGAGAATCCAGATTCTGCAGGAGTTCCTGAGATAAACCTCGGAATCTCGATGCTACTGCCCTTGGCAATCGCCTCACTATTCGTACAGTCTGATACTCTATCTCACAGTCCCGAGTTGTCAGGGATTTCTTCTACTCTGTTATTGATGGTGATTTGGATAGTTTTAGTCCCACTCGCATTGGGTTCAGCCCAGCACCTGTTCCCGTCTGTTACTGGCAGGAATCTATTGTCAGCAAACCGATCTCGCTGGGCCTTCTGGATGATGGGATGGGGTGCATTCTTCGGTCTTGCAATTACCATGATGGCTGACATCGCCCAGATTGAGGGCGCTGTAGATTCAACTGGTACCATGTCCGGTGAAGTCAGAGTAGTCGGCGCGATTCTATTCTACGGAACCGCTGTCGGTGCAATACTACACACACTCAATGCACTTAGTGGACTGTATCGCGGAACACCCATTTCAGAGGGCAGAAAAACTTCCACTTCGATTTCTCGTGACGACTACTCTCTCACTACTCCTACCTCGGTCAGGAGGATTCTCGCTCGAGGAGCACACCTCGATACGACTGTAGTTCCAGTCGGCGAGAGCGACGAATCCGGGGCACCCACCGAACTTCATTGAAACCGTCACCTTGAGGGAAGAGTCCCCGTTACATCACCAGAGGAGTTCCATGCGGATAGGGCTAGTCGGCAAACCGAACGTTGGAAAATCGACCACCTTTTCGGCCATGACACAGACACCCGTCGACATTGCCAACTACCCATTTACAACCATAGAGCCCAATGTGGGCGTGGCTTGGCTACCACTTCCTTCCGTGTGCGCGTGCTTCGAACTTAGGCAGCGTAAACAAGAGTCAGGGCGGCTCGAGCCCGCCGCTAAGGACGACCCCAGAGAGGGAAGTATCTGCGAGCCTAACTCGGGCTCCTGTGTTGGATATCGCAGACTTGTCCCAGTCACTCTGGTTGATGTCGCTGGTTTGGTCCCGGGAGCACATGAGGGCAAGGGCAGAGGGAACCAATTCTTGTCTGATTTAGCTCGTTGCGATGCCCTGATTCAGGTGGTTGATGTTTCCGGATCTACTGACTTGGACGGTAATCCAGTAGGTACTGGCGGCTCTGACCCGATGGAGGAGCACCGATTTCTGGTCGAGGAGATTGAGGCTTGGATTGCTGGAATTCTTCGGGGTGGCTGGGGCCGAGCCGCAAGGAGAGTTCAAGCTGAGGGCGAGAAGGCTCTGTTAGAGTACGTGCTTACTCAACTCACAGGAATTGGAGCTACTGAAGCCCATATCAACAAGGGTCTAGCGACGGTCCGTTCACAACACCCAAACTCCGAATCAGCCTCGAAATGGGGCGATTCTGAGTTGATGGCCATATCTTCAGAGATTCGCAAAGCTCTGTTCCCATTTTCGATTGCAGCCAACAAGGCCGACTTGACTTCCAGTGAAGTTTGGGCTGAGTTGGCACAGGCGATTGGCCAGGAAGGCGGCGTACTGGTTCCAACCAGTGCAGAGGCTGAACTTGCCCTGAGCAGGGCCAGTGCTGCTGGCATGATTGAACGCCGCCCCGGAGATTCTCGATTCGAGATTACTGCGAATGGCGAAGAGAGTATGACAGAGCAACAGAGGAACGCATTACAATCAATCTCCGAATCTCTGACATGGGAAGGAGGCGGCCTGTTCGGTTTACTCTCAGAAGTGGTGTTTGGAACACTTTCTCGCAAGGTAGCATATCCAGTTCAGGATGAGAGTCACTGGGTTGACGGAGATGGCAACATCCTACCTGATGCCATTCTAGTGCCAGAAGAGACCACGGCCAAGGGCCTTGCCTACGAGGTCCACTCAGACTTGGGTGATGGATTCATCAGAGCGGTGGATGCGAGGAAATCAATGGTGATAGGGGCAGATTACGAAGTCCAAGACGGGGATGTAATCAGTATCTATGCCAAGACCTAATCAGGTCTCGACTTCAACTACTGGCTGCAGAATCAACTCGTAGGTCATCGCAGTCCATGTGATTTCGTACTCCTCATCCGAGTCTACAATCTGCCCAAGGGGTGAAGGTGGTGAGCTGATGTCGGCAGTTATCGTGGCTGCCCAAGTTCCCCTGCCTTGGCCACCATCATTCCACATTGCGTTGATTTCTTTCTCACTCATCCCAGAGACGGTGACATTCACCCCAGAGTAATTTTCAGTAACATCCCATCTGAGCGTGAACCCTGAATTCCCACCCGAGCACATCCCATCACCACTCTGGTCTTCGAACTCACCCACAACACCACTGACATCGCTGGTGCCCTCGGCACTGTCTGTGAAACCGGGTCCAGGATCATCATTGTCGTTGCAATCAATGTTCAACTCGATGTAGCCAATGTTCAACTCTGAGGCTACATCGAAGAAAGTATCGTGAGTATCTCCATCGCCCAGTAACTGAGTTTCTTGCAGGATTATTGGAGTCTCAGCGAAGCCGACCTCCCAATCTCCAGATGGTCCCGATGAACCTCCTCTGAGCATTTCGTCATCAAGCAGAGTCGGGACTAGGTGGAAGTATAGTGGAAATGCGAGCATGAAGGCTAGACTGATGCCCGCGATCCTCATCTTCTTCGGGGTGTTGAACAGGTCTTCGAAGTCCATTCTTCTCACCCTTCGCTCACTACCCTCCCTATCAAACGCTCCGCCTTTGCGAACATCTGAGGTTGATTAGCAACTAGATATCGTGTCCGACGTGCTCGGTACTCTCACCCCAGCACTCTGCTTCAGGGTCCTCTTCGGGACCATCTTCATACAAACAGGGATGGTGGTTGGTGAACACGTCGTCGTAGGTCAGCCAGGGCCTGATTATCC
>CAYYAH010000068.1:0-6371 GCA_964470075.1 uncultured Candidatus Poseidoniales archaeon | reverse complement strand
ACAGGAGCCCGTAGGGCTCCTATCCGCAGGTTGAAGGCATCTGCACGACTTGGAGTATCATGGCAGCGGAGCGTCCGAGCACAGCCAGCGAGCAGGCGCTGGTGGAATGGCTCGCGGAGCAAATTTCCCACCATTCTCACCTCTACTACAACGAGGCAAGAACAGAGATTTCTGACGCTGAGTTTGACACTCTCTGGGACGAACTCATGTCTCTTTCACCCAATCACCCACAACTGCAGAAGGTAGGATCCGACCCACCTCCAGGTTCAATCAAGGTCGAGCACCTATTCCCAATGCTCAGCCTAGACAAGTCGAATACGGAAGACGAAATCTCCCATTTCGTTTCAGAGACCACGGCTCAAGGAAGAAGATTCGTCTGCCAGCCCAAGTTGGATGGCTCCGCACTATCGTTAGAGTATCGTAGAGGCAGATTGGTCAGAGCGGCTACACGCGGCAGCGGGACCAGAGGGGAGGACGTAACCGCAAACGCTCGCAGAATCCCAAATGTTCCCGAATCGCTTGCATGGGATGGAGATTGCCACATCAGAGGAGAGGTTGTGATGCCTCTTGCTACATTCAATCACAGTTACTCGAATGTTGCCCCCAATCCACGAAACCTCGCAGCCGGCTCACTTAGGCAAAAACACATCGAGACCGGCAAGGGTAGAGCAGAGGATCTGGTGTTCCTCGCATACGGAGCAGAGTTCCCGGAAGGCGATGCTAGACACCCGGATAGCCCAGAGCCACCGGCATTCGAATTTGATTCTGAATCAATCACATGGCTTCAGGAGATTGGCATTGAAGTGGCTGGCAACGAAGTCGTAGGTGGGGAAAATTCCCAAGCTGCCACCGCCCAGATAATGTCGGTCGTGAACAGATGGACTGAGAACAGGGAAAGCGCGGTTTGGGAAATCGATGGAATAGTCATCAAACTCGACAGATTGAGCAAGAGAGAATTGCTTGGAATGACCGCACACCATCCTCGATGGGCCCTAGCCTGGAAGTTCCCTCCCGAGGAGGCAATTAGCGTCCTGATGGATGTTGAATGGCAGACGGGTAGAACCGGTAACGTCACTCCTGTCTCCAAGGTCGCCCCTGTCACAGTTTCGGGGGTTACGGTGGAGAGCACGACTCTGCACAACAAGGGAGAGGTCGAGAGACTCGGAATCATGCTTGGTGACCGTGTTAGAGTGGTCAGGAGAGGAGATGTCATTCCGAAGATTACCGAGGTATTGGGGATAGCCCAAGATAGTGATTTGAGCGATAGGAAGCATGCTGATGGCACTCCATTCGTTGAGCCACTACCTGCTCGAGCCCCAGTCACAATCCCCACACATTGCCCAAGATGCTCCTCAACACTAGTCGAAGATGGGGCATTCATCAGGTGCATGGACCTGAATTGCCCGTCTCGCTTAGAGCGCACCATCCTTTACTGGTGCCGATACCTCGAGATGGATGGCATAGGAGAAAAACTCGCAGAGCAACTATGCTCGTCTGGAATGGTGAACTCATTGGCCGATCTCTACACCCTATCCCTTCGCGATATAGCAAACCTAGACCGTATGGCTGAGAAATCCGCAGGCAATGTAATCGATGAGTTGGAATCAAGCCGCACTATGTCACTCAGCACCTTCCTAACAGCTCTTGGAATGCCAAGAATCGGCCCTGAGATAGCTAACTCGATTGCCACTGAGGCAGGCAGCCTCGATACTCTACTTGAGTTGGTACATGGTATGGACGAAGAACCGGGCCTAGACAAAGAGGGAAAACCTCTGAAACACAATGAGGCAATATCGCGATTAGTAGCGATAGAAGGAGTTGGTGAGACTGTTGCAAGACTACTTCTCGAGGGCCTGTCCGTTCGCATGGAGGTTGTATCATCTCTGAGTGAAGAATTAGACATCTCAGACGAGGTTGCAGAGGCCAACACCGGACCCCTCGAGGGGCAGACATTCTGCATTACTGGAGCACTATCTAGGCCTAGAAAGGAGATTGCACTATCAATCAAGTCGTTAGGAGGGAAAGTGGTTTCTTCGGTATCGGGTAAGTTGGATTACCTCGTTGCAGGTGACTCCGCCGGCTCCAAATTGGATAAGGCCAAGCGGTTGGGTGTGAGGGTGTTGAATGAGACAGAACTCTCTGAGCTGGCGGAAATCGATCCCCCTGCAGAGAGACAGAGCACCCTTGGCGACTTCTAGCCGTACATCGAGCCCAACGAGTCACCGCTGTCGGCCGGCGGGTTGAGGTGAACTGCCATCATCTCACGAATCTCCCCCTCGATTCTCTGAGCTTCCTCGAGCAAAGGCCCAGGATCGAGATGAACAGCAGGAATCAGATTGTCCAAGCACTCAATGATTCGGGCAGCAGCCCTAGCATCAGGAAGCCCACTTCCGATTGAACCGTCCGACTCTGCGAGAATGGCCATTACATCGACCTCTCTACGCCGACTTTCTCCCATCATCACTCCAGTTATGCCACCAACCACACCTTGTTTCAACAGAGGAATCCCCAATTCTTCTAGAGTCTCATGTGATTCATCTGTAGAGCCAATTCCGAGAATTGTCTCATTGGTTTGGTCATCATCGAAAATGGAGTGCTGCTGGCCTATTCCCTGTGCATATGAATCAATCAACAGAGTTGCCCCAACCCCTCCTTCAGAACACCAGTCAAGAAGAGTATCGGCCAATGGAAGGTTCAACTCAGGAATCACTTGGATTTCAGATGCAATCAGGATGACCTTATCGCACCTCTCCATATTGCAGACTGGCTCGCCGGAGTAGAACCTCATTGGAGGCAAGGGCTTACCATCCTGTACTAGGCATACCGGAGGTAACTTAGGATGTCTAACGCCTCCAACTAATTCCAATTCTAATTTATCAACAAGATAGTGAGCGACGATACTGCTAACGAATCCGATTGAAGGAAAGCAACTGATTACAAGAGCGCCGCTAGCATTCAATCCAGCATCGACTTCCACCTTGGGAGCATCTACCATGTGAATGAATAGTTAGACGATGATGTTAATCGTTGTCACTCTCGGTGCCTCCATCGGGGTGCACTAAATGGACGAGGGTTTCACCGCTCACCAACTATCTCCTTCCTCATGGAATCGCTACGAAGACTGTCCCCGGAAGTATTGGCTTTCACGGCAACGACTGCCGAGAAAGGCTAGCATGCCTGCCGCCATGGGGACAGCCGTCCACAACTCCGTCGAAGACCTATGCAACCTCGATCTGTCAGGAAGACAAGAAGATGAGTCAGGTTGGTTACCCCCAACTGCAAAAGCCGTGCTGGACCGTCACTGGATACTAGAAAGAGATGAGTTCCTCGCAACTCCACGCCATCCAAGATGGAAGGACGAGATGATTACCAAGGCTCATGACGGCCTTGTCGGAGCACTCAATATTCTATTCTCCAAATCCAACATCGGCAAGGTAGCACTGTCGGAAGTCACAATAGAGCAGTGGAGGAATGTGCAGAGCATAGTGCTCGCCAATGAGGGAACTCTCAAATCAGATGATGGCAAACTCATGGGTAGACTTGACTTGTTGGTAGCTGACTTGGATGAGAATGGAGTCTCGAAGGGTTGGATTGTTGCAGACCTGAAAACAGGAAACCCCCCCAAACAAAAGCTCAACGAGAAGGTCAGTAGACAATTGAGATTTTATCGTGACCTACTCAAAGAGAACAATCCAGACCACCCACCAGTTCATGCTGAAGGTTGGTATTCATCCAACCAGACCGTTCACCGCGCCGACGGTCCTTCGGTTCTGGCAGAGGCGCTTGAGGCGTGGGAAGGAATGAGGCCCACTACGACTCCTCTGGAGTCAACCCCGGGTGAGATGCAATGCGGTTTCTGTGAATGGAAGGCATGGTGCCCCTCTTGGTGGGTTGCTAGAAGAGAAGGATTACTTTCCCCCGGAGCAATGTTCAGGGATGAAGTCGTCAGTACCATCAGATTCGATCCAGAATCGGGAGCAGCCCTGTTCCAGCGAATGCCTCCGGTAGGAGATGACGGAGAGTTAGCAGCATCTGACCACCGCTTCGGAGCGATATTGAGAGACCAAGCTCTGACTCAAATGCAGGAGTTGATCGAATCAGGGCATGAGGGACCAATCTTCCTTGGTAGCGCTAGAGTCGACGGCAAGATAGTTCACATGGGTGACTGGTGTGAGGTACTGCCTTGGACACCACTACTGGAATCAATTCGAGAATGACTCCAGCAAATCATCAATGCTCCCAGAGAACCTGTCTGGATACGCCTGCATCATTCTCCAAAGAAGCATAAGAGTCGCCCCGGCATCGACATCGGCCCGATGACTTCTAGTCATTTCAATTCCGAACCGAGAGCATAGGTGTCCGAGAGTATGCCTGCCAGGAACCCTAAGTCTACGAGCTAGAACTAGGGTGTCGATAATCCCTCTAGGAATTGGAGCTTCCATACCGGCACGCACGCACTCCACTTCGAGGAATCGCCAGTCAAATCGTAGCACATTATGTCCAACAATAATTGAATCTTCAACCATTGAACTGATCTTATTCGCATGCTGAGAAAAATCACCCATCCCCTTGACATCCTCATTGGTGATTCCATGCACTTTGGTTGTTTCAGGCGGTATCTTCACCCTAGGGTCTACAAGAGATTCGAGATTGATATGACTGCCATCAATATCACTTCCCACGAGGGCATACTGAACAATCCTGTCTTTCCTGTGGTCGAACCCTGTAGTCTCTAGGTCGAAACCCAGAACCCGGTAACCTGCTAGGAGGACTCCTGACATGCTCCACTGTTCATCGCCGCCGTCCATGAACTATCGTAATCATCGGACAACATCTTCGTACTGCAACAGCCCTATGAGGGGGCAGTTAAGGAGGCCGGACATGGTACCTAGCTCGAGATGCTTTCCAATTGCACTTGTTGTGATGCTACTATCGGCTAGCCTAGTTGGTTGCTCGGGACTAAGCTCGACAACTCCAAACGCGAAAGTCAGCGCAGATTTGCAAGAAATCAATGTCGGCGAGACCGTGAATTTCGATGCGAGGGAATCATCCTCCCCCGATCCTACGTACATCGATGAGTATAGGTGGGAATTTGGAGACGGGGAGAGTAGGACTACTAAGCAAGGAATCGTCAGCCACACCTTCAGTTCGGCAGGAACCTACGAAGTCGAAGTCACCGTAGTCAACGACAACGGGGAGGTTGACAGGACCTCTGTCAGCATATTCGTCAACTCTCCTCCAACAATCGTACTCGAGATGCCGACCTTCGTCAGAGCAGGAGAGTCGGCGAGACTCGATGCTAGCTCTTCGACTGACCCAGAGGGTGCCACAGTCGAGTTCCTGTGGGATTTTGATCATGGAGTGGACTCGGATGGAGACGGTGACAAGACCAATGATGCAGAATCTTCCTCAGCTTTCGTGGATTTGGTTTACGATACCTCAGGCAACAGAACAGGCTCGGTATCTGTAATTGATGACAAGGGAGCAATGAACACCCAGACATGGAGTCTGATGGTGATTTCTAGGACATTCAAGGTGGTCTGGGAGGAGCAGCACATTACGGTGTATCAATCAGGGTATCTGGAGCAAGGACAATCGATCGTGTTTGAGCACATTCCAGGAGAAGGTGCACGAATCATTCAGGTCAATGCTACCCTCACTCTTGCAAGAGATCTGCTCCCAATAATGTGGCCTGAAG
Source organism: uncultured Candidatus Poseidoniales archaeon (assembly GCA_964470075.1). Taxonomy (GTDB): domain Archaea; phylum Thermoplasmatota; class Poseidoniia; order Poseidoniales; family Thalassarchaeaceae; genus Thalassarchaeum. Next base: position 673 of record CAYYAH010000068.1, on the reverse strand, counting down.
ACAACTTCACACTCTCTCTGAGTGTACCTGAGACCGGATGGAACACCTTTGCTTCAACCACACACGAAAACATTACCGAGAACGCCAGTGCCAGTATCGACAGAACAGACATGAATTCAATTCCCGAAAGCGACTACACAATCACTGCGGATTCATCCGATGGCTTAGTTGAAGCACTGCTGAACGAGCCCGGTGAGAGGTTTGGTCAGGGAACTTGGTACTGGACCATTACTGCGGATGAATGCGACCCCGATTTGCCGGTTGACGACGTCGACCCAGACCAAGGAAACGACTGGGAATTGGTCGTCGAATTCGTAATTCTGATACCAAGAGTCAGCGAGATAGCTGTCTGAGGCATCCTTCCTCGCGTGCGAAGGGCTTTGAACTCGGCTCCGATGCCGATGCATGGTCAGGTCAATCGAGATTACCAAGGTCTCAATCAGAGACAGGCTAATCATCGATGCAGATGTTCGTATGAACGACCCTAAGGACTACGATTTCTCTCCTAGAGTATCAATCGAAGGAAGCACTCTGAGTCTCCACAATGAGAGCGATGAGGGATCTACAACATCCGTCGAACTCGACTCTGATCAGATGACTACCGCAGAGCGCGACCGACTGCTCGAATTGCGTGTTAAGTTCTCTGTTGAGGGTATGCATGGAGTTTTGACTC
>CAYYAH010000067.1:0-6389 GCA_964470075.1 uncultured Candidatus Poseidoniales archaeon | reverse complement strand
AAGGTAGCAGTTGATTCGATAATCAATATCGACTACTCTGTTCTGATGGGAGTTACATTGGTCACAGCTGTGATATTCCTACTATCCAATCTGATTGTCGACATCTTGTATGGTGTTGTTGACCCAAGGGTGAGGCTAGAATGACTTGGCAAGATGGCGAGGAGGAAAGGGCGGAGAGCCTCCGTCGGTTCACAGCTCGTATTGTCCAGTTTGGGGCCGACCTCAGAAGAGGTTGGAAGATCTACAGGAAATCCCTGCTTGCCATGGCCGGACTTCTGATGGTACTCTCTGTAATCTCGATTTCCTTACTAGCACCTTGGATAGCAGTTGAACATCCTGGAAGGGATCTGCAAGACACAAAAGACGTCTGGAACATAGACTACGAGCCGAAAAGAGCAGAACCGTTCTCCGAGGAATGTGACACTCGTCATCAGAAGGTATCGCTGACCAATCTAAGACGTGATGGTGACAACGCTACTCTTGCTCTCAGCACCACTAGAATCTCTGATGACAACTCGTTCTATCAGGACACTTTGGTAGTCACTGAGTACAAGGCACTAGCTGACAGGAACGGCTATGCTCTGCCAATGGAACTAGTATATCTGGAACCATCTAATCATTCCTACTTCTGGATTTCAGACGAATTGATGGATAACAACTCGGTCAATCAGATTGAGATAACGTACACATTCGATAACGAAGAAATGCACCACTGGTGGCTTCCCGATGGCTATAATGTCTGTATATTTGGGACCAATCAAGAGGGCCAGGACATGTTCAGCAAGATTCTCTATGGTTCACGAGTTTCCTTGCAAATTGGTTTCACTGTAGCGACTCTGACAGTTATTATCGGAACCGTTATTGGAAGCATCAGCGGTTATTTCGGAGGAAGAGTTGATGAGGTAATAATGAGGATCACAGATATCTTCTTCGCTGTACCGGGACTAATTCTTGCCCTCGCATTCGTTGCAATGCTGCAGGGGCGGGACGAACTCACTCCGCCAATGTGGCTTATGTTCGTGTTTCCAATCGCAATACTCGGATTCTACTTGCGCTCGTATATCGACGAAACTCTACTGCCTAGGAAAAACGCCCCTCAGGCCAAAGAAAACCCTAGAGTCAGATTTGTGACAACGGTCTTTATTTTGGCAATTTTCTTCGTATTCTTCATCCTGTGGCCCTGGAAACTAATCTTTGAGTTTGGTGACTCTAGAATTTGGAGATTGGCCGCAACCCTTCTCGGTGTGTGTTTCGTTGGGTTTGTTTTAGTTTATGATAGACTTCAGATTAACTTGATTCCCGCGGATGGTATTGGTAAACGAGTCGGGGATGGATTCGACTGGAGGAATCCGTACCGATACATGACGTTCAGGACGATTGTAATCTTCATTGCTGCTGCCACATTATTCTCGTGGTCCGGCAGTAACGAGAACGAACTCACCGTAATTGAGAACTTTGACAGATTATGGAAGGTACAGGTGGCTCTGATTTTTACTGGCTGGCCGGGCTATGCGAGACTAATCAGAGGACAAGTCCTCTACGTCAAGGAAATGACATTCGTAGAAGCTGCTAGAAGCGTAGGCGCACCGTCTGGACGAATCATGTTCCGCCACATTCTACCTAATGCATGGGCTCCATTGCTGGTGGCATTCACTCTCGATATTGGCGGCACTATCCTTTCTGCCTCCGGCCTTTCATTCATCGGATTGGGAGCAGAACCAGGTTCCGCTGAATGGGGCAAGTTGGTCTCAGATGGTAGGGCCTATTTCCCTCAAGATCTGCATCTTGTTCTATTCCCTGGTTTGGCGATAGCCTTCACAACACTCGGATTCAATCTTCTTGGTGATGGATTGAGGGACGTAGTGGATCCTAAGAATAGGAGGTAATCAAATGGATAATTTACTCAAGATAAACGGCCTAAGGGTGCATTTCGACACTCTTGATGGTCCAATCGAGGCACTGCACTCGGTTTCCCTATCTGTAAATGAGGGACAGATAATGGGAGTAGTCGGTGAATCGGGCTGCGGCAAATCAGTCACCTCATTGGTAACAATAGGTCTGGCATCATGCGAGGTTGACGAAGGCAGTGTAGTTTTTGATGGAAAGGAGTTGATTCACAAAGCCCCCGAAAGCACCTCTAGGACTCTATCCAAACTGAAGTTGATTTCTTCATTCTCGGCATTAGGGATAGTACTCTCATTATTCTTTATCCTGTTCAATCCAGATTCCGGAATTATAGCTCTGGGGGTCCTGTTTCTCGTCTTTGCAGCCAGTTCAATCACCATGTTCCTGATTGACACGCCCAGCCGAGAGCATCGTAAGTTCCTGAGGTCTGTTAGAGGTAACAAAATCAGCATGATCTTCCAAGAGCCGATGACCGCATTGAACCCACTTTACACCGTAGAGAAGCAGGTTGCAGAGGTACTCAGGGAACACGGCAAACTAGTCGCTGCACAAACCCCCACCGGTCAAAGAATAGTCGACGCTATTTTAAGTCCAATTACTATGTTGATTGTAGCCTTGAAATCAAGGGCTGGTATTCAGTTACTGGGCACTTTCTTCCTGATTTTCCTTACACACCAAAACGGCTATGCGGATTTCGTAATTGATTTATTGATAGCACCAATTTCGGCCTTTACCGATCCCCTCATCTCCTTACTGAGAGGGTTTCATGAGAGCTTAGGAAACTACCCTAATGTTCTCCAATATGCAATTATTGGAATAACCTACTTCACGGCCTTATTCCTATCGTTGATTGTTCTGAATGTCTTAGGGCGATACATCAACTCACTTCGCCAACCATCAAATCTAGATTTATTCAGGATCTTGGACAACATCTGGTTCAACCTCCCCCTGATTGTCGTAACCTATGTTGTCGTCTTCATCCTCCTATGGATCCCCTTCGGAGCATTTGTTGCAATCATTGGCTTTTCTGCAATTCTGACGGTACCGCCAATACAAATCTCCACTTACTACAATCTTGACCCCGCCCACACTCAACAGGTTGTAGGGATCCTGAAGGAAGTCAGAATACCAAATCCTGAGGCTGTAGTCAAGATGTATCCGCACGAATTATCTGGCGGAATGAGGCAACGTGTGATGATTGCCATGATGATGGCTTGCGAACCTAAGTTGTTGATTGCTGATGAGCCCACAACCGCTCTTGATGTCACGATTCAGGCCCAGATTCTTAGTCTGATGAAGGATTTGAGAGATAGAGAGGGGACTGCGATACTGATGATCACCCATGATCTGGGAGTCATCGCAGAGATCTGCGACGCCGTATCTGTGATGTATGCTGGATCGGTAGTGGAGACAGGCTCTCTTGAACAGGTTCTAGGCTCACCTAGGATGCCTTACACAATTGGTCTTCTACATAGTATTCCAAGAATTAAGGAGGAGGGTGAAGCTAGATCGAATCTCCCGATAATCCCGGGCCAAGTCCCGGACCCCAACGAAGAATTCGATGGCTGCCGTTTCCATCCGAGATGCCCCTTTGCAGATGAAACTTGCAGAACAACTCCTCCGCCTATGCAAGAAGTCTCTCCCGGGCACTTCGCTTCTTGTCACCACACTGATCAAACTGTAGATTTAGAAACGGCACAGCAGGCATTCTCAGAAACAGAGTTCTTACAATCGGGGGTGAGTGCCTAGTGACTACCCAATCTCCGGATTCGAATGAATACAGCAATACGGACAGCGAAGAATCCCTGATTCGAATTCACAATGCAAAGAAGTGGTTCCCAATCAAGGAAGGATTATTCTCCCCGGTGAATGCCTATGTCAGGGCCGTCGATGGTGTTGACCTAGAAATCAAGCGAGGCGAGACTGTAGGTATCGTAGGAGAGTCTGGTTGCGGTAAGACAACCCTAGGCAGACTTGTAATGGGCCTGATTCCAATGACCCAAGGAGAGATTACCTTCGACGGGGATGACATTAGTTCAATGAATCAGAAGGAACTCAGACGTAGACTGCAGATAGTTTTCCAAGATCCCGGAGGTTCGATGAACCCCAGAATGTCGGTCAGATCAATAGTCGGAGAGCCGCTGGTCGTCAACGGCCTGGCAGACGGGGCCGAGTTGACAAAGAGGGTGGCAGACCTACTCTCCATAGTTGGTCTCAAGCCAGATCACATGAATCGATTTCCACATGAATTCTCAGGAGGACAGAAACAGAGAATTGCTCTAGCAAGAGCTCTTTCCCTGAATCCAGATTTCATACTTCTAGACGAGCCCACTTCGGCATTAGACGTCTCAGTCCAAGCGCAGGTTCTCAATCTACTAGATTCAATTCAGAAGGAGCGCGGTCTGACCTTCATCTTCATCACTCATTCACTGAATGTGGTGAATCACATTAGTGATAGAGTGGCGGTGATGTATCTGGGCAAGATAGTCGAGGTTTCTGAAACCGACGAATTATTCGCTAACCCGGCCCATCCATACACCCACGCCCTACTGTCGGCCATACCCCAGCCCTCGCTTGAGGAAGAAAGGACTGAGAGAATCGTCCTTTCGGGCGATGTCCCCAGTCCTGCTAATCCTCCGAGTGGTTGCAGCTTCCATACTAGGTGCCCTATAGCGGTCAAGGGCAAGTGCGATGTCGAAGAGCCGCAACTCGAACAATTGTCCGAAGGACATCAAGTCGCATGTCATTTCCCCGTCGAGTTTGGTGGTAGCCTTCCAATACACACGGAGTGACGATGACGACCGAAGAGGCACCTAGAGAGGATGCACCAGAGCCACCTTCGGCGTTCATTGACAAGCAAGAGGAAGCAGAGGCCGCATTCTGGAGGTTGAAGAGAGCAGCGGACAAGTGGCGCGAGAACCGAGTCAAGAGAGTCCTAGCGCAAGAGGGCGAGAGCATTATCGTGACGCTGGGCAGAGTTTTCTATGCTGTACTCTGCATATTGTTCGATGGCCTATTTCTTATCGAGTTACCCATTATGATGGGGCGGACAGCTGTTGCTTGGGCATTTTATCTGGTACTACTAGTAATAGTGGTCAGAATTCAGTATGACTACTATGAGAAGTGGTTCTCCGTCGATATCACTCAGATAGACTTTGATCAGGAGTAATCGGGAAGTCAGGATGTTCAATCCTTTCGAAGCGCCTGAAAGAAGGAACAATCAGTCCTGCAGTTGTTGTAAGGACCATGAAGGCAACTGCAATCGAATATGTGGTCAGCACGTTGGTAGTCTCAATCATCCAGCCTCCCAGAACTGGTGCTAGTGGGATGAATATCAGAGAGCCAATGGCATCGAGAGAATTTACTCTACCTCGTAGGTGTTGATCCACACTGTCTGACATAGTTGTTCTCCAAATCACACCCAGAGTTCCTCCAAGAGTCCCCTCTATGAGTACGAACACTAGAATTAGCCAGAATGGGATGGGCATAGCCCACATCAGCATACACCAAGCAATACCTCCGATGAACATGTAGAACACCGTTCCTCTGGATTCCTTAGGGATTGGCTTCAGGCCGGCAATCACTGAACCAATCATTGCCCCTCCTGCTCCAACTGCTCCGAACAGGCCAAACTCCCTTGCCCCCAAGTCCTTACTCTCTATGATGAAAGGGATTCCAATCTCGATAGCGGAATCTCCAACATGCCAAATCATGAACATGAAAATACCTGCAAATAACCACGGCTGAGTCTTAACGAAAGTCCACGCTTCAACTATCTCTTCACGCAGATTTTCTGATTCATTCTCTCTTTCGATTGGAATCTCTGAGATAGTCCAAAGGACAGCCCCGCTAAACAGGAATGTCAGTACATCTACGAACAGGCAAGCTTCAATCCCCCATTGCTCCACAGTTAATCCTCCAATTAGTGGCCCGAGCATCCAAGCAGTGGTCATGGCCACACCCCTCAGGGCATTAGCCTGGGGCAGAATTTCCTCTTCCACCAAGTCCGGGACCAAAGCGCCGATGGCAGGAATGGAGAACGCCCCAGCACCTCCGGTGAGGAAAGTAATCACGAGTAACGTTTTGATCACATCGAAGCCAGCCATCAGAGCTATCATCGCAATCATGACTAGGACTGCTTGGGATAAATCTGCGACTAGAGCAACCGTTCTTCTGGGCATCCTGTCTACAACCATTCCTCCATACAGAAGCAGCGGGAGATGACCAAGGAAGTAGGCTGTGAATACTAGGCCGTATGCTTTTGCTCCACCGACTTGAGCAATGGTCCAGCCCATGCCAATGATGAAGATTGAGGTCCCCAGCATATTGACGCCGTTTCCGATTAGCAGTCGCCGGAACTCCGGAATCGCCCAAGCGTCCTTCAAGGCCATGTCTCGGGCCTCTATGAGGCCCGTTCTTCAAACTGACCCAATTTGTTTGTAGGTCCGAATGAACGGATGAGCAAACCCCACGTATTGCAAAAC
>CAYYAH010000066.1:0-6466 GCA_964470075.1 uncultured Candidatus Poseidoniales archaeon | reverse complement strand
CATACGGGCACGTTACGTGTCCCCCCCAGGAGGTGGACGGATTGGACGAATTGAAACTCTCAATCATCGACACTCCTGACTGTTCAGTAACCTCACAATTCGAAGAATTCGATGATGAAGGTATCAGTCTGACTAGTGTCTCAGCATCTGACTTCACCCGAGGGATCAGCATGCTGTCTGAAGGTGATGTTGACATTTTAGCAATGCCAGCAGAACTGCTTCATGGCAGGCAAATTGAGATGCTTTCAGCGGGATGTGAAGTTGTAGGGGCTCGCACCCCTCGCCGCCCTAATCTGGTTTTAGTTTCAGATGACAAGTTGGACTACCAGCCCCGCCTAGGCATAATTCTGGCCGAGTCTGCCCTAGTACGCAGGCAACTAAGGAGAGCGAGGGGTGGGCTCAGGATACTCAGCCCTACTGCGTTCGCTTCGATTAGCGATCAGGACGGCCCGGAAGGAGATAGTCTCGAGGTTGCAAGATGGATGGAGCAACTGAGGCATGCAGGGGAAATTGAGGGATACATCACTTCGAGGGCGGTCTATGACTCGGTAGGCTCTCCAGCGCGTCGTCATGCCCTATTGCCCGACCCCAAGGATAGAGGTGGCACTCACTTCCTACCTCTGCCATATGCAGATTTGGTCGTCCTACTAGCCAGAAAGAGGTTTCCAGCAAGTATCTCGAAGAGAGTTTCAGAGTTCGAGGGTGAGACCTGCTGGTATATCCAAGATCAAATGATTTCGGGACTCGATTCAGACATGCTTGAGCGAGTTGGTATTCTCGTCAGGCACCGTCAAGTCAGGTCGTTGATGAAACAGGCCGAAGAACTACGGGATCTCACGCTTGAGCAGGCTTGCCACGATACAGAGGGAGAGGTCACTGAGGGAGAGGTGCATGTCGAATTCAGAATAGAGGTGCTTTCTGGAAACGGTAGGCACACCATCGGGCTGGACCGTGTCATCAAATACAGCAAGTTCAGACATGCTACAATCTCTGCAATCAGAGACTGGAGTGTTTTGCTGCAAGAGGCATCTAGGCCTGTTCCAAAGGACTTCTACACTGACAAAGAGGCTCCTGCCTTCATCGACCTTGAAGAATAGTGGCTAATTCTGCTTACTGCCTCAATCCACTGCACTGGGTTTTGATTTGCGCAATCGATATGACCTCTGCGCTTGTGAGTGAGTCCGTAATGCTGGACATAGAAGTCAATATGCATCTTCTCGATGTACTCTATAGAGGACGTCTGATGGAGCTTAGAGATAGGGCCGAGGCAGGGGGTTTTAGCAAGGGCGGATCTGTTGAAGTATTGCGGGCTAGGCTGATTCAGCACCTTGTTCTCGGAGAAATGGACCTGTCTTGGGAAGGCATCCAGTCGCTCACTCACAAAGAGTCAGGTGCGGTTCTGAAGGTGTTTGGAATCAAGTCATCGGGATCTCACAAAGAAAGGAGACAGCGGCTATGGTTGCACCTAAACTTCGACTCTCGCCGTATGAGCGTTGAACATCTAGCAGACTTGGAGAGAGACGAGTTACATGAATTGTGTCTGCGACTAGAATTGCCACTTACCGGAACTAGGACGGTTTTGATGGGTCATGTCGCAGGAGTTCTGACCAGTCAGGGTAGAGGCTGGGGCAGAATAAAACGCAGCCTCTGGAGGTCTGGCATCCCTGATGCAAACACTGAAGCACCCAAGGAAGAGGTCGTTGAAGATGAGGAAGAATTTGTTGAGGTGGAAACTGTCGGTGATTCTTTCGAGAAGGAATCTCCCCCTGCAGTTCTAGAAGATGCTAGAGACATGATTGTGAAGGACGTCGACAAGTCCGGTTCTGATGTTCAAGGTGCACTGTTAACGATTGGTGCTAGAGTTGAGGAGTTAGAGAGGATGGTTGGAAGTATCCTTAGAGGACATTCGGGAAACTGGGGCTCTAGCGAGGAAGGTCTACTACTAAGGCTAGCAGAACGGCGAGGCTGGCCCTTGGATAGTGAAGAGGTTCAATCAAGAGTCATCTCTGTTGCTACGAATATTGCTGAGTCAAAAGGGGCCAATATAGGCGAAGGAATCAGAACTAGAATCGATGCTGCCGCTACGATGAGCAGAGTCAGAGAGCGTATGGGATACGCTGAGACGCTGATTGAAGACGATTAATTACTCAGGAACAAGTTGGAAGAAGCCGAATCTTGGCTCCATGACTTCGCCTTGGTCTCTGGCTGAATCGATGGCGTCCTCAGCTGCTTCTCGAGAGTGGCCGGCATTGACCAGTGCTGCGACAATGTCATTGTAATCGACTCCTTGCCCTGCATCCCTCGAGCGGATTGTCTCGATAATTGCGTCAACTGCGTCTGAAGGTTCTACAGGGGCTTGTTGTGCTGCGGGCTCCGGAGTAGTCTGTTCGAGAGTAGGGGGTACTTCTGGCTCGGATGCTTCCTCAATAACGCTGGTCTTACCGGTTGCCGTAGACAATGCCTGTAGAACCCCTACCCGATAGTTTTCGGAGTCGAACTCGCCGTAATGGCCGCGCGCGAGAATCATTCCCTCGACGAGATCGGATGGAACTCCTGCAGCCTCTAATGCTGCGGGAGTAAGATCACTCTCTAGAGAGGAAGCATGTGCATCAATGCGCCTGAGAGTTGCATCGGCAGTTTGTACTAACCAATTGGTGTAGCACTCCTTGTCGATGATTGTGAATTCCTCTGCCCTAAAAGAGGTGAATATACCTCCATCCTCGGTCTCAAACCATCTCGCCTTACCGACAAGAGCGAGGAGGAATCGGTCTCCTGTCTCATAGCGCGCCATTAATTCCTCAAAGTCAGGATGGAGTTCTGGTTGGAACGATGCGACGTTGAACAGATGCGTCCCGGTTGGATCTCTGATGTGAGCCGAATAATTAGGTCCATTCTCACCCTCCCTTCTCTCCACTCTGTCGATAACCCCACAGACTAATGCTCGGTTTACCTTGGCACCAATTTTGGTGATGATGAATGATGGGTCGTACTCTCCTGAGCCCTCCTCGGGCAGGGAAGCATCCCTGAACTCATTGGCGAAGATTCTGACGGCGCTCTGGCGGGCTACTCTGGGACGCTGTTGCATCACAGTATCACCCCCCAGCGCTGAATTACCTCATTGGCGGCATCGTGCGCCGAAGTGATGTCGTACTCGACTTCGTCGGCTAGTAACATGGCACCTTGCTCGTCAACAATTGAGCGACCTTTCACGATGAGTCGCTTGGCAATCAGCTTCTCGCGCAGGGATGCAACGAAGCCATCGCTTCCTAACTTGGAAATCTCTTCCTTCACCGATTCCTGATTAGTTCCTAAGAATGCCTCAGATGCATTCTTGGATAGGAGCAGTGATGCGTTTGAAATTCCATTGTCGATTACGAATCGGAGTCTCAAATCCTCATCTCCTCGTTGCGGGCCGTGCTCCGCACAGGCAGCGTCACGCAGAACGCGTCGGCATTCGGGGCAGCGCTCTATGATACCGGAATCCGGACGTACCGTGACCACTGTTCCACTGGTACTGATCCCTCTGCGAGAGCCGCCATTGACTACGGATGCGAGATCTATTTCCACCCAGTGAACTTCTGGGTCAATGGGTTCCCAAGGTGCGTCTGACAAGTTGGTAATTTGTGATGCATCATCGATTACCAAATCGGGCGAGCCTTGCCAGTACTGGACTCTTGCTCCGGTTAGGTGCAGGAAGTCGCCCCGACTCGGCTCAGTCTCGCACCATGCAGTGAGTCGGCATCTACCCGTAGGGTCAATCACGTCACCACTTCGAACGACTCTCTCGGTTCCATCATCCGAAGTGAATGTTCGACTCTCCCAGGACTCTACTTGAACTGTGACTTCTATATCCCTCATACCGTTACGGAGCTCCGAAATCGACACCTTGTTTGCCTGTTCTAGATCTTCCATGCTTACAAATGCGGAATCATGGAAAACTTCGATTCTGGTTCTGTCACTAATGTTTACTTCAGGGGTGTCTCTGAATTTACGAATCGAGGCGCCATCAATTTTCAATACAGTTCCCGATTCGTGCTCGAGAGGGACCCAAGATAGGAATGAGATGGTGCCGCTGGAATCTCCAAGTTTGCCCCGAACTACATTCAGCTCACCGCTACCATCGCGTTTGACGATTACATCTGGCTTGGATGAAATCAGCCGAGCGACCAGATTGACGAATCCTTCTCTCTGAGATGCTTCGGCTATTGGAGATGGTTCATCACTAATCTGAACCGCAGCCGCCCCTCCTTCCTTGAGAACGGTGACGCGAGTAGTACGGTTGATGTTGAGTGATCGCTTATCGTTCCACTCGTTTACGGATGCTCCCTCCAAGCGTACGATTGAGCCGGGAGCCAGATTCTCAGCCTTCTCACCCCAGTCCTTGAAATCCCAGCGCTCGCGCTGGTCACCGGACTGCCATGGATTGTCCTCAATCCATCCGAAGGCGACTTGTCTCTCCTCTCCTCTTACCATCTGGACTCTCGGAGTGTAGCTAATTACTGCGACCTCGATGGTGACATTGCGGTCATCAGCATCGAGGTTCGCGAACCTATCCACCTTCTTCTCAACCCTCTCAGGCTTAGCAATTTGCTTGAGTTCCATGCCAGTAGCAGCCTGGAATTTACGAACAACAGAGCGGAGGGCATCTTCGGGGGGTATCAGGAATTCTTCCTCGTAGCGTCTGAACTCCTCGGCTATCTCATTTTCATTCGCATCGGGACATTCTTGTTTGACTATCGTCACCTGTGCTGCATATCTTCCTTCTTCTGTCATCCAATCACCTGCATCAATGGTAAGGACCTGAGCCTACATAAACCATTGATGCGATGACTGCGGAATCTTGCTCCTGCATCGGCATCGGGGCAACAGCAGAACGTGCGTGTTGGGGTAGACTCGGCACTCCATCGCCTCCGGGGCCAATCATCTCACTCGGCGGTTCATGAAGATGCCCATGTTGATGCGAGTCGCGCTGAGGCTGTGTTTATCCTGAGTACCCCTTGTCGGCTGACATGGCAGCGGGCGAGATGTGCAGATTTGGCGTGCTCACCGCCTCTGACAGAGCCAGTTCTGGTGACTACGAGGACCTGAGCGGACCCGCTATCGTTGGCTTTCTTGAAGAGGCTCTGACCTCACCTTGGGAGGTGGTACGACGGATCGTTCCCGATGAAAAAGAGAAGATTGGGCAGACACTGGCTGAACTGGTAGATTCTGAGGGTTGCTCGGTTGTCGTAACTACTGGTGGCACTGGCCCGGCACCTCGCGACGTCACTCCTGAGGCCACTGAAGCGGTCTGTGAGCGCATGCTACCAGGGTTTGGAGAGCAGATGAGGGCAATCTCACTGCGTCATGTCTCAACAGCGGTTCTCTCGCGACAGACTGCTGGAATCAGAGGTTCATCTTTAATCCTAAATCTTCCAGGTTCACCTCGTTCTGTCCGTGAGATACTGGATGAGATTTTTGCTGCCGTGCCATACTGTGTGGATCTGATTGGTGGGCCGTACATCACCACCGATGAGTCGATAGTAGATGCCTTCAGACCTGCCCACGCACGACGCGAATGATTCATGCATGGGTCTCCGCTCGCCGGGCCATGGCGAAGATGAAGTCGGGCGATGTGGAAAGCGATCGAGGCTCGGATGAAATGAGAGAGATTGAGGTCGCATTGGACTTCACACCGAATGCACTAGCATCACTGATGTACAGGCAGGGCGACACGATGGTCCTAGCCTGCGCCACCAAGGCTGACTCACTACCTCGATGGTTTCCTCGAGATGCCGATAGAGGCTGGATTCACGCCGAATACTCACTACTGCCTGGCTCAACTGATAGGAGATTTCGTCGCGAGCGAAATGGTGCCAAGGGTAGGACTCAGGAGATTGAGAGGCTGGTCGCGCGCTCGCTGCGAGGTGCTATCGATCTCGAAGAACTGGGGCCGATTGCTCTCACCATTGATTGTGACATTCTGAACGCCGATGGTGGAACCAGGTGCGCTTCGATTACTGCAGCATCAATCGCAATGCGTCTAGCAGTTAGGCGTCTGATTGCGAGCGGTGAGTGTCTACCTAAGGACAGACGCCTTACTAGAGAGCAGGTCAGGAACGGAGTCGAAGTCGATGAATTAAGCGATGACGAGAAGGCTGCTCATGAGTCAGCTGTTATGCCTCACGACGTTGCAGCCCTCAGCGTGGGCATGGTCGGAGGCGGAGTTAAGACTGATCTTGACTACATCCTCGACAGTAATGCGGACGTGGATATGAATGTCGTAATGACAAGTGATGGCGGCTTCGTGGAAGTCCAAGGGACCGGAGAAGAGTCGACCTACACGCGCGAAGAGTTGGACTTGATGGTCGATGCGGCCTCGACGGGAATCGCTGAACTGCACGGATTCCAATCTAGCATCCTCTCTGATGTAGAATGATGGTGGGACTGGCCGGACTTGAACCAGCGGCCTCCGCATCTTCAGTGC
>CAYYAH010000065.1:0-6549 GCA_964470075.1 uncultured Candidatus Poseidoniales archaeon | reverse complement strand
GAGGATCTCGGGAAATCTGAGGGAAGAGAAGCCGGCCATGGCGTCTTAGTGATGGATGGCCGTCTAAGAGCAACCAAGCACGGTAGAATGAGTGAAAAAGACAACGAGGTTTCGATTCAACCTCTGAGGACTGCATATATCCCTAGGTCAGGTGACCTTGTGATAGGATATGTAGAAGGATGTACCAACAATATATGGTTCATAGACATAGGAGCTCCCTTCAACGCCATACTTCCGATGAGCCTTGGTCCAGGAAACGCCTCTTTCGGTGGGACCAGACAGGTCATGGATATCGGCGAGGCAGTACTTTGCAGAGTCCAAGAGGTCGAAGAGACCCATTCAAGTGTTGTTACGATGAAGGGACTAGGTCTGAGAAAAATCAGATCCGGGACCATCGAGAACGTAGAACCTCATCTTTTAGGCCGATTAATCGGCAAGAAGGGGAATTCACTGAGGAATCTGAAGGATGAATCTGATTGCAGAATAGTAGTCTGCGACAACGGACGTATTTGGGTCGATGGAGAATTCGACGGAGTAGTCTCTGTAAGAAACAGACTCAGAGAAATGACTCTTGAGTCCAAAGCCATCGGAGGTGTTGCCTGATGGGAGGATACGGCGATGTTCAGATGATCGACGATAAAGGAATCAGGATGGACGGCCGCAAGGCTGGTGAACTTAGGCCAATCGAGATTGAGACTGGAGTGATTCCGGTGGCTGATGGTTCAGCCAGAGTAATCTGGGGAAATAATCACGCAGTCGCAGCAATTTACGGCCCAATGGAAGCTCATCCAAGGAAGATACAGCGCCAAGATCGAGCCGTTCTAGATGTACGGTACAACATGGCGCCATTTTCAACCAGCGATAGAATACGCCCCGGATTTAATCGACGTAGTAGGGAAATTAGCAAGGTCACCGCTGAGGCGCTTGAGAGCGTAGTACTCGTCGAGATGTACCCTCGCTCAAAAATTCGCGTTGAAATCGAAATCCTAGCAGCGGAGGCTGGAACTAGGTGCGTTGGCATTACTGCAGCTTCGGTTGCTCTAGCGCATGCTGGAATACCGATGACCGACATGGTTGTCTCTGTGGCTTCTGGTAAGATTAACGACGTGGTTGTTTGCGATCTCAACAAGGAAGAGGATAACTACGGCGAAGCAGACCTACCAATGGGAATATTGCCCAATTCAGGAGAATTAGTTTTCCTCCAAATGGATGGGGACCTGTCCCAAGATGAGTTTCAGAAAGCATGGGACTACAATATGGAGGCGGCTCAGGACATTCACAAGATTATGGTCGATGCCCTCAAGGGAGGTGAGTCCTGATGTCAATTCCATTAGTTCCACAACTTCTTCGTAATCACCTAGCAGAATTGGCTGAGAAGAATCAGAGGATGGATGGCCGTGGCCAATGGGAGTCTAGAAATATTGAACTTCAGACAAACGTCTTACCCAATGCTGAAGGTTCTGCTATGGTCACAATGGGAGACACTATCGTATACGCCGGTGTCAAATTCCAACTCATGACTCCATACCCAGATAGGCCCAATCAAGGAGGTCTGATGTGCAGCGCTGAGGTTAGACCAGTCGCAGGACGCAATTGGGAACCAGGGCCACCAAGTCCCGAATCTATTGAGCTTGGCAGAGTGGTCGATAGGGGAATCAGAGAGTCTGGATGCATAGATGTCGATGATTTGTGTATCATCCCAGGTGAGAAGGCATGGCAGGTCATTCTCGATCTGTTTGCTGTCTCAGATGATGGGAATCTGTTCGATGCTTTCGCTCTGGCAGGTATAGCTGCTCTGCGAACAGCAGTCATACCCGAAGTCAAGTTCGAAGTTAGTGGTTCAGACAGACCTTTGCCTGTGTCCAAGACTCCAATCATGTGTTCTTATCACAAGGTCGGCGGTAGGTTCGTTTACGACGCTGATGGCAAGGAAGAACTCGGTGGCGATGAGAGAATTCACATCACTTTAGGCGATGATGACAATGTCCATTCATTGCAGAAGGGTCTAAAGGGAATCTTTACGGCGACAGAATTCGCTGAAATCATGGAGCATGCTAAGTCAAGGTGCGGAGAACTCAGAGATTTGGTACACGGGGGCGAATAGATGGCAAAAAGGACTCAGAAGTCAGGCACTACAGCTCGTTTCGGCTCACGTTATGGTGTAAGCGTAAGGCGCAGAGCCGGCGCAGCACTGAAGAAAAAGTCGCGACACTACACCTGTCCTTCATGCAACTATCAAAAAGTCCGCAGGAAGGCTGCGGGAATTTGGGAGTGCCGCAAGTGCAATCATACTTTCACCGGGGGAGTCTGGGAACCGTTTACTAGGGCCACAGATTCCAATAATAGAATAATCCGTAGATCCATGGAGGGAGCAACTGCTACCGATATGGCAGTCATAGCTCAGCAGGCTGCATTGGACTACGAGAGGAATCTGTCTGAGAGTGATTTTGATGACTCAGAGGAAGAGTGAATCTACACGACTTAATCTACGCCTATTACACAGGCAAGCGCCAGCACTAGCCGCTTCCTTGACTACTGAGGCCAACTTCCGTCTAAGCGATGATGAATCTACATTGTTTGTAGACGAAGTAGCTGTTTCAATCGTCGACCTCAGGGCACGATGGAACACATTGATGCGTGGGTTAATTGCATCTGAGCATGTCGTAGACCTCGGAGGGGAAGCAAATGAGTAATCCCGAGTCCGCAGCCCAAGAGCTTCAAACAGTCGCGCAAGAACTTCAGATGGTACGTTCCCAACTACAAGCATTATCATCTCAAATATCTGAAATTTCAATTACATTGGAATCACTAGATTCTCAAGATCCTGATAGGCCTGTGTTCAGGGCTGTTGGTAACTTACTGCTTGAGGTCTCTGACAGGGAAGCCCTGAAGTCTGAATTGATTGCATCTAGGACTGCCTTCACTGACCACTCATCTAAGCTAGAAGAGAGAGAATCCAGTATTGTTTCTCAATATGAAGAACTAGTGAAGTCCTTCGAGAGCCGGTGAGGATATGGCCAATTCAGATGATTCGCCTCTGATGTCTGAGTTTCATAATCTGATGATGAAAGTTAGAAAAGGAGACACAGCAGATTTTGCTGTGAAATCCAATGAAATACTTCTTCGATCAAGATCCGGCGAGGAAAAAAATCTCGAAGTAGAGGCATTGGCTAGGATGGAAAGAGCACTGTTTGGAATCGGCGATGAAGAGCGAATTGGAGCTGAATTAAGATGGTGCATGGATCGATTGAATACGATTAAACCCGGCTCCCTGAATCACGGAATTTCTATACTGAACATGGCTGCATGGCATCGAAATAAGGGTGAGACGATGATGGCTCTAGCAACTCATTCAAATTTATCTCCCTCAAGTAGACATCCGAAACAACTGCTTGGCTTATCTCGACTTGAAGTGGGGCGGATGCTGGTATCATTGGATGATTTGTCTACAGCGATGAGACATCTCTGGGCTGCAAGAGACTACCTCAATGAATCGGAAATGTTCCCCGAAGCCTTAGCAGCATCACTCGAATGGCTTGACATTGCTCTTGATGAAGTGAACGACATCGCTCCTAGAATGCAATATAGAGTAGAGAATGCCAAGCCAAGAAATGAGCCGGGTACAACATGGGTGCCCGCCAATACTCAAGATGTCCGAGAGGTTGTAGAGGTTCTCCTGCCAGTTCTACTAGCAGATGTTAGTGGAATCGATCGATCAGACCTCGGTCTCGTGATAGATGCTGCCGAGATGTTAGAGGAAGAAGGGTGGATAGCTAGTCTAGAAGAGAAGGTTGGCGATATTCAGGACCCCAGACTTCTAGAATTACTCCAATCATGAGAGATGATTGACTCTATCTCATCTACACCCCATCCCAGACTCTCTGGAATGTCGATACACCAACCTACTTCTTCGATATTTGAATCAATTGATCCCCATGACAAAGGCCCGGGTTCTTCTTCGACTTGAATCCAAACGACATGACCACCTTTTACCAAATTGGAATCAACTGCAACTGCAGTACCTAATAGACCAGTTTCCTCAAATAATTCTCTCAAAGCAGCCTGCTCGATTTCCTCTCCATCGGATATGGTACCTCCAGGTAACTCCCATCCTCTTTTGGAATGCTGAACCATCACCCAACATTTCTCTGGCGAATTCTTCGATGTTGTCCACGCCAATGCAAACTCATCTGTCATAGCATACCCCTGATTTGCTCAACTTTCTCGATTGCCCCTTCAATTCCTTCTGCAGCCATCCTCCTTGCCAGGAAGAAAGCCTCTGTTAACCGTTGTTCATTCAACAAAACATCTACTTCATTCAATGGAAGAATTTCCTCATCTTCCTGATCAGTCAGCTCTATTGTGACATTAGACTGGCTAGCAAGAGTCTGCATTCTATTTAGGAATTCAACTCTAGAGTCAATACCTGGAGTATTCCAGGACCCCGAGTCGCCTTTATCCATCTTAGACTCCATTCTTTGAATAAATCGATCTCTTACAGGGATCTCTGGGAAATGCAGTTGTGCTTGATCATAACACATCCATGCATTGTCAAATTCTCTTCTCCTCTCATGCATGCGGCCCAATTCGGACCATGTTTCGTGATTGTTAGGACGATGGGCCAGAACTAACTTTGAAAGTTCAAGAAACTCTTCTTCGTATCCCGCGTCCCTCAATCTTTCCAATCTTCGTGAGAATAGCACATTTGCGCGTATGTCTCTCAAATCGAGTATCTTCACTCTATTGCAGAAAGTCTCAATTCCACCATTGACTCCAGTGATCATCTCCCACCAGTTGTCAGGGTCTAGGGGATCCGCATCGAGGCTTGCTTCAAGAATCTGAAATCCTACTTCATTCATGTCAACACCATCTAACTGTTTCAATGATTCAGGATCCCTCCCTAGGACTGAGAATAACTCCACTAGCACGGCTCGGATGCCAGCATCGTCACGCGACAATAGCTTAGTTTCGACTAACACTCTCCAGTTATCAGGATGAGTGAAGTCATGTAGGACTGCCTGTCTTGCACTCTGTTCTGCCCATCCAATGTAGTCAGAATCATCTTGTGACATATTGAGGAATTTACGAGCTTGGCTACGATGTCTATTTCCTAGGCTCCGCCGTGGATGTTGTAGGCTAGCGCCGATATCAGTAGCCATAAAATCCTCACAGTACACTCTCATAGGGAGAGCGGTCGATGCCGGGAGACAATGTTGCATCAATACCAATTTTGCTAGTTAAACCGTCTTCTCCTCTAGATGGATCTAGACTCGAACCTTTTTGATTAGATAGGATGACTGTATCCCTGTCCGGCTGCCACCGTGTCATCAATGCCCACTCGACTCGTACTGGGTTGGAACAATCGATGTCCGTATCAACAATTGTAACTTGCTTCATTGATCGATGTCCATTCAAAGCAGCATGTATGGCTCGAAACCCATCACCTTCTTGCTGAGGTTCTATCGAAACAACAGCTGACAACCATCCACTTCCACCGTCTGTCATGTATACATCAGTACAAGGCACAACTTGGTTTACTGCGGATTTGATAGTCGGTGCTCGCGGTAGACCCATCAGTGTTCTATGCTCTACTTCGGCGGGAATCAGAGCGTGAAAAATCGCTGCATCCCTATAGTGTACAGCATCGTACTCAATGACAGGCTCTTGCCTGACATCGTCAACGGTTCCAGTAATGTCAACATATGGTCCTTCATCATCATCTTCGAGAGTAATTCTCGCTTCCATTGCATATTCTGAGTCTGCAGGAACTTGGACCCCGTTATCCAGAGTGACGAGCTCGAGTGGCTTTCCATGTAGCCGTCGGTGAAGCGCGGCTGCTACGGTTAATTCATCCAAGTCATGAGTAAAGGACATGGCAGCTGCTAGCAACACTGTCGCATCGAGTCCGTTTACGACTGCAATGTCTATCTCTTCTCCATTCGCACGTGCCTTGTCTGTCATAGTTCTCAGATGTCTAGGAACAAACCGAGAGACGCAATGATTGGCGTCACGTAGGAATTGACGATGGAATGACATATTTCTAATGCCTCCATATTGGGCTATAATTACTGAAGCAGATTGGTATCGTCCCCTATCTTCAGGATAATGCCAAGGAATGGGTATAGTAGTGAGATCTACAGATTGTTGAGTATTCTCGAAGACAGTAGCATTCTCTTTATCGACAATTACAGGTTCTTCGGGATTATCCATAGCCCACGCAAGAATGTCGATTAATTCTCCAGGAGTGATTTCGAAAATAGAGCACAACCTATCTCTGGCAAGAACATTCAGTGCGGACCGGAGTCCACCCATTCCTTCGATTTGATTGAACATTACAGCCTTGTGACCTATGGATTCGGAATGCTCAAACATATCGTGATTAACATTGATTTCCTGATTAACCTCTTCGACTCCATCTAACAGGTCCCTGAAGGCCATAATTAGGCCCCGACGCGTCTTCTGCTTGAATGTTGGCGAGGTTGGGGCACTCTATACCCTCACCTACGGTGAGTCCGTCACGCTCTTATATGGAGGGTAGGTCGGCGGGGC
>CAYYAH010000064.1:0-6623 GCA_964470075.1 uncultured Candidatus Poseidoniales archaeon | reverse complement strand
GCCAACGACTTGGGAGTCTCTCTAACATGGAACGCTAGAAGCCTGAGTGAATTGCCGTAAGATGTAACGATGTGAGGCTCTACTTGCTCGTATGCCCACTTGGCTAAATTCTCAGCAGTAGGTACGAAGGGCACGACAAGAGTCCTGTGCTCGCTCTCCATCAGAGATAGCGCGGCAATTGCATCTTCATCGCCCTCGTAGACTATGAATGCATGATCAACGAGATCGTGAATATACTTATTCAGAATCTCTGAGATATCAGAGAAATCCATCAGCATTCCTTCATCTGAAGCTCCACTGAGGGTTACTACATCGCCCTCGAGCTCGATTTCCCAACGGTATCTGTGTCCGTGCATATGCCTACACTTACTCTTATGATTCGGTATTCGGTGACCAGTATCAGTCTCAACCCAACGTCTAATCTTACTAGTCATGCATTTCCTCCAGTTGAAAATCCATACTAGCCGAGTTTATGCAGTACCTTTCACCTCCATGCTGTATAGGTCCATCATTGAATACATGTCCTAAGTGGGCATCACAAGATCCACATCGAACTTCTACTCTGACCATCCCGAATGCCCGATCCTCCAGCCTAATTATTCCTGCTTCCGAATGCTCAGTATGAAACGCGGGCCAACCACATCCTGATACATACTTCATCTCAGATGTGAACAACAAGTGTCCGCAGCAGATGCAATGGTATTCCCCCTTCCTATCTTCGAGATTGTAAATTCCGGTGTTAGGACGTTCTGTTCCAGCCTGCCTAGTCACGCGGTATTGCAACTCAGAGAGACGACTCCTCCATTCCTCGTCCCTATCAGGATCTATCTCTGGTAGGTCACTCATTGTATTGCCTCGTGTTCTTTCTCGATTCGCAGTGCATTCTCAAGCACAGTGCTCCAGTCATCTATGTACTCAATAGGGTCCACCCTACCTATTGCGTGGAAGGCTAGTATCCTCTCTATATCTGAGCCAGTCTTGCCCGAGCTTCTACCATCACTGTCTGGGTTGTATGATGTGTTGGTATTTGCAAATACAACATCGAATTCTATGTCCAAGGAATTGCATGTTTCTAGTGCATCTAACAGTATGGCTTCCTTATCGAAATTAATGTATGGTAATTCAATCGAAATTTTTTCCGAGCCCCAGTTTCCTGTGGCAAGTGCCTGCATCAATTGGTTGTAGAATTCTGGTCTACAATCGGGATAGATGGCGTGATCACCTGAATGTACACCTAGAGTCAATGAGACGGCGCAGTTTTCGACTGTTGAGATTGATAGGGCATGCCCATAGAGAATCGATGTAAAAATTGCATTTCTGTTTGGAACAACTGTTTGCTTCATCTGTTCTTCCTCGTAGTGGCCCTCTGGTACTTCTGTGGTATCATCAGTAAGGGTAGAAGCGAACGATGACATAGCGTTGGAAAGATCTAGCACTATGTGTTCAACGACATAGCCCTTTGTTGCCAGATATTCTATGTTGTTCCGAGCTCTTTCTAGCTCAACGATATGCCTCTGGCCGTAATCGTATGAAATACAAGTTACGGAGTGACCTTGTGATATCATTCGTAGCAACAGTGCAGTCGAATCCATTCCACCACTCAAAGCCATAACCACTCTCATTCTACACACATCCACTTGTGAGTCTGAAGTGAAAGTCTCCACGACGGATTTGTTTTCACTACCTCGTAAGTCTGATGAAAGTTAAGTCCATTCCATTCCACACTCTTACCTTCATCATAGCAAGGTTGTAAGAAGTGATGCGAAAACCCCTCTTTCAGATTATCGTACATCGACATATCTTGGCCCAGATATACAACCTTGAGCTCGTCCCCTTCACGCTGCCTGATTGCTACATCAGGATACTCTTGGTCCTTGGGGCTTACACATACCCAATCGATGATACCTGTAGGCAAGGCAACAGTCCCATTCGTTTCGATGCTGATGTAGTAACCCATTGCCTTGAGTGAGTTACATAGTGGAGGTAAGTCTTGCAAGGCAGGCTCGCCACCTGTCAATATCACCCTATCACAGTCAAACCGTGTAATTGCGTCAATAAGTTGACCCAGAGTCATGTCTTCCCATTCATCAAATTCAGTATCGCACCAGGGGCATCTAAGATTACAGCGGCCAAACCTGATGAATACCGAAGCCTGGCCTGCATGGTAACCTTCTCCTTGTACACTGTGAAATATTTCGACGACTGGGTAAACTTGTTCGAGTCCAGAATCTGTAGGTAGAAGTACCATTTTATCACTGATTGATCAATTGCATTAGCTCTGCTCTGGCTTGAGGCTTGTCAAAGAACGCACCCCGCATAGAACTGGTTACCATCACAGCATTCTGTTTCGAAACACCTCTGCAACGCATACATCCATGTTGTGCTTCAATAATTGCAGCACAACCCAATGGTTGTATCACTCTCTGTAGATCTTCAACGATTGACTCAGTCAATCTCTCTTGGTTTTGAAGCCTTTTTGAGTGCATATCAAGTAACCTAGCAAGTTTACTAATTCCGACAATCTTGTCTACAGGAATATATGCAATATTTGCTTTACCTGAAAATGGTTGCAAGTGGTGTTCGCATACCGAATGAAACTCAACATCCCTCAGCAGTACTATTCCATTATACCCCTCTGAGTTGAATGTTGCAGACAGAATATCTTCTGCATCTTCGCCATAACCACTGTAGACTTCTTTGAAAGACTCAATTACGCGTTCCGGGGTCCTTTCCAAGCCTTCTCTTAGTTCGCCGTCAATATCTTCGATGTATCGAATCAATGTCTCAACAGCCTTGACAGCCATATTTTCATTATGATTCATCAGAATCCCTCGATATTCTTCCATGCAAGTCATCTATTGCATCTAACTGATCTAGCAGTTTCCGACAAGCTGTCCTAACTGCGTCTGCTACGGAGACGAATTTCTTCTCGTCACCCACGTGTGTCTTGAGGTCATCAAGTAACTGAGCTGGTATGTCCAGACTTACTTTGGGCATGATTCGCGCACGACGTAGGCCGAATAAGTATTACTCTGGTAATACTATAGTAATACTATCGTCGAAAACTCTCGATTTGTCCATCGATTTCGGGGTGTGTAGAACATATCCTTGATGCTCTCAATGAAAGCTGACTAATTTGAACATCTATCTCATCACTAGAAACTCCTTGATCCAATAGGCTAGCAATTAGTGACAGACCTCCTTGGATAGCACCAGCATCAAGGTAGGCATCATTGGATATTTGGCCAGCATCTCTGAGATTTCCAAGTGCCTCCGAAAGAAACTCAACCTCTGCGGAAACGATATCAGAAGTGGGGTTTCCACAATTTGTAATTCGTCCCATTGAGGTTTGCATGAACTGCCGAAATTGGATTATCTTTTGACTGTTATCAATTGCGTTGTACCAGTTCAACAAGGACTCCTCCAGTCGAGGATGGATGCACGAATGCAATTAGATTTCCTCCTACGCCTTCAGTAGGTTCTTCGTTAATCATCCTACATCCAGAGTGAGTCAGTCTAGAAATTGTATCTTCAATATCATCCACCGCGAAAGCTAACTGTTGAATCCCTTCGCCGTGCCTTGAGATAAACTTGCCAACAGGCGTATCCGTAGATAGAGGTTCCAATAGCTCTACCATTGTAGTAGAGTTTCCTTTCAGCATTCTAATACGGACGCCTTGTTCATGATTTACATGATCACCTTTGGGAACTAGACCTAAGGTCTCCCAGAATGTAGTTGCTTTCTCAATTGACTGAGTAGCTATGCCGACATGGTCAATGCTTGGTTTTTCCATCATACTCCACTCGGCGATACCCACGTTCCAAAGACATCTCTCATTACTGCATTCATTTCCCCAATTGTGGCTCCAGATTTAGCCGCATCAATCAACGGTTCCATCACATTGCTCCCATCAACACATGCCTGTCTTAGTTGAATAAGAGCGGATTCTGATTTGTTTCCATCTCTACTCTCTTTGTGTATTTGTAATCGTTCAATACAACGCTTTGTGTTCTCTGAATTAATCTTCAATCCAATATCGTGAGTATCTTCTTCATCGTTATGTATATTGACACCCACCAATCCAATTTCGCCATTTTCTATAGAATTCAGATTCTTCCATGCACTTTCATGGATCATTCGCTGCTGGACACCAGCTTTGACGCATGTCAGCGCCCCTCCTTTAGCATCAATTTCCTCAATTTTGTTCTTAGCTTCTGATACAATCCTAGCTGTCATTTCCTCTACCAGGTATGATCCTGCTAGAGGGTCTACACTGGATGGAACTCCAGTCTCTTCTGCAATAATTTGCTGTGTTCTCAAAGCAATTGTTACAGCTTCTTCTGTTGGCAAACCGATAGCTTCGTCGTAACTGTTTGTATGGAGCGATTGTGTACCGCCGAAAACTGCCGATAAGGCTTGGTATGCAACTCGAACTGTATTGTTTAGTGGCTGCTGCGCAGTTAGTGTAACTCCGGCCGTTTGTGTATGGAATCTAAGCTGACTTGAGCGGGGATTTATTGGCTCAAATCTTTCAGTAACTAATTCATGCCAAAGCATTCTTGCAGCACGGAATTTAGAAACTTCTTCTAGGAAATCGTTGTGTGAACTGAAAAAGAATGAAATTCTCGGAGCAAAACTGTCTATATCTAGTCCAGAATCAAGCGCACTCGAAACATATTGTAGTGCGTTTGACAGTGTCAAAGAGACCTCTTCTATTGCGGTGCAACCAGCCTCTCGCATGTGATAACCACTGATTGAAATGGTATTCCAAGATGGCGTATTGCCCTTACACCACTGCATTAGGTCAGTGGTTAACCTCATCGACTGCTCTGGCGGATAGATGTATAGACCTCTAGCAATATATTCTTTCAGAATATCATTCTGTACGGTGCCACGAAGTTTTGACCTATCTATACCTGCTTCATCTGCTACTGCTACATACATAGCTAGAATAGATGTAGCAGGTGCATTAATCGTCATCGAGGTGGATATCTCTGACATGTCGATTGAATCGAATAGCACCCTCATGTCTTCTAGGCAATCAATAGGCACACCTACGCGCCCCACTTCACCCATGGAATGCGGATGATCAGAGTCTAGACCTAATTGAGTAGGAAGATCGAATGCCACCGATAAGCCAGTCTGCCCATTCTCAAGCAGTGTTCTAAACCTCTCATTAGTTTCCTTGGCAGTAGAAAATCCAGCGTATTGGCGCATAGTCCACAGTTTACTGCGATACATGTCTCTGTGTATGCCTCTAGTGTATGGGGGCAACCCCGGTTCAGGGTGTCCTTCCGGATTATGACCCTCTAAACTAGCTGTGTCTGAAGTGGCAACATCTGACCTATCCATTCCACTCATTGTGGTAGAACGAGGCTTACCCACGGTATTGCGAGGAGGGAATGCACCATGAACAATGTGCTACATTAACTCAAATATATCTAATCAGTGACAACCACAATTGTCCCCACAATCACCAGATTTTTCCTCATGATGATGTCCACCAGGGCCGTGAACATGTCCATGTGACAACTCTTCCGGACTGGCATCCCTGACAGATGCAACCTCTACCTCAAAGTGCAGTGTCTTTCCTGCCATCTGGTGATTGAAATCGATAGTCACAGTATCGCCCTCAACAGAATGTATTGCGAACTGAACAGGACCTTGGTCACTATGTGCCGCCATCACCATTCCGGGCTCAATATCCATATCTGAAGGAAACTGGTCACGTGGTATCTCTTGGAAAGCCGAATCATCACGG
This sequence comes from uncultured Candidatus Poseidoniales archaeon, assembly GCA_964470075.1. GTDB lineage: Archaea > Thermoplasmatota > Poseidoniia > Poseidoniales > Thalassarchaeaceae > Thalassarchaeum. The sequence continues at coordinate 861 of CAYYAH010000064.1, read as the reverse complement.
TGTCCATATGCTCTTTCAGGGGTGAGGGTAAATGATCGAGTTTCCCCCTCAGCAGCTCCCATCATTTCCTGTTCAAAACCCTCAATCATATTCCTATATCCGACTAGGAATGGCAACGGCTGTCCGCCGACATTCGTATCAAACACCTCTCCTGTATCGGGAAATGTTCCCGTATACGTAACAAACGCAACTTTTCCATTTTCTATTGTACTCATATTATCTCCTCACAGTGTATCTATCAACCACATTTTTCAGCGTGGATTTTTGCTCCTCAGTTAGTACTCCTTGTTCGTACTTTTCTGAGATGAATTGCTTTGCTTCGGAGACAGTCTGTCTTTCCCCGCGCGCCCAAATAGTTCCTAGTAGGCTAGATCTATGCTCATCAGGAATATTGAGATTATCTAGTAGCCCTCTCATTTCATACTTGTATTCCATATGCCGACTGCGATCAAGCCTCTTAGCCCGGTTGGCGGGCTGAAAAGATGATGATCTGGAACGTCTACGAGGCTTGGGTTTAGGCGGAGCAGGAGAATCTGCTACGGGAATGGGAGTAGGTTTAGGAATAGTAACTACATCTGTTTTAGCGCGTTCCTTGGACTCTTCAATAATCTCTTGGGCCCTATTGCTAACGATATCCTCAGATTCAGTTTCGGTAGAATCTGTTTTCGGCCTCAGACCTATAGATTTCCTCGGAGTTCTGAGGATTTGTTCATTCACGAGATTAGTTTCCTCATCATGCAAGTCCTCTTCTCTAGTGTCCTCAATAACCGGTTCAGGATTTGATGGTATTTCAGGGTCCTCAGGTGGTTTAGATGCAGGTTTGGCTGGAGGCTTTGCTGGAGGCTTTGCTGGAGGCTTTGC
>CAYYAH010000063.1:0-6646 GCA_964470075.1 uncultured Candidatus Poseidoniales archaeon | reverse complement strand
TGGAACTGGATAGACAATGGAGCATACTTCTATGTCTGCGGCGACAAGAACTACATGGCTAGGGATGTTCACTCCACACTTATCGACATCTGTTCCGAATACGGTGGAATGTCAGAAGACGAGGCCAAGGAATTCGTCGAGGCCGGTTTGATGAAGGCCGAAAAGCGGTATCTACGCGACGTATACTGATGACTCTCCGCATTGCTCATACAGCGTCTGCAGGAGCGCAACACCATGTTCCGCAGGGTGCTAATTGCAAATCGAGGTGAAATCGCACTTCGTATCCTAAGATCTCTGCGTGCGCTAGGAATAGAGGGAGTCGTAGTCCACGGGCGTGAAGACAGGCTTACTTTACCCGTGAGATTAGCAGATGAAGGAGCGTTCATCCCTAGGGGCGATCCATTGGCATCATATCTTGACATTGAAGCTATAGTAGCTGCTGCTAAGGAGGTTGGAGCTGATGCAGTACACCCCGGTTATGGATTCCTGGCCGAGAACGCAACTCTTGCAGAGAGACTCGCCGAAGAGGGTATCGTATTCATTGGTCCTAGCCCAGAAGTTCTCAGATTGCTTGGCGACAAAATCTCGGCTAGAGATTCGATGGTCAAGGCGGGACTCCCTGTGGCCAAGGGTTCGGGACAGCCGATATCAAACGAGGCCGAAGCCCTCAGCATGGCTGAGGAAATCGGATATCCAGTGATGATTAAGGCTGCCGCGGGCGGCGGGGGTATCGGCATGCAAGTGGTGAACACAGGAGATGAATTTGAGTCGGCTCTAAGACTGTGCCAAGGCCGAGCACTCTCCGCTTTCGGAGACGATCGAGTATTCGTCGAGAAGTTCATCGAAGGGGCTCAACACATCGAATTCCAGGTACTAGGGGATGGCAAAAAAGCTGTCCACTTTGGAGAGAGATTCTGCTCTATTCAGAGGCGCCACCAGAAGATTATCGAGGAAGGCCCATGGCTCTCAGATGAGGTTCGCGAAGGGCTTGGTGCCAAAGTTGTGGCTGGAGCCGAAGCCGTAGGTTACAAGGGACTGGCGACCTTTGAGTTCCTTCGTGACGCTGATGGCGAATTCTACTTCCTTGAGGTGAATCCGCGAGTGCAAGTCGAGCACACGGTGACTGAGATGATTACAGGAGTCGACTTGGTTTCTTTGGGAATCAAGGTTGCAGCAGGAGAATCCCTTCCAATATCACAGTCAGAGATTCAAATCTCAGGCCACGCTATTCAGACGAGGATAAACGCCGAAGATCCATTCACTCTCAAACCGTCCCCGGGTAGAATTTGGGAATGTCATTGGCCGGGTGGCCCTGGGGTCCGAGTAGACACCCATTCACACACGGGTTACGACATGCCGCCGTCATTCGACTCTCTACTCGCCAAAGTGATAATCTGGGCACCTGATCGTGAGGAAGCGATAGCGAAGATGGATGCTGCTCTTGCAGAGACGATAATCATCGGAGTAGATACTCTAATTCCTCTTCACAGGGCAATTTTGAGCGAGCCCGACTTCCGTAACGGAGATATCACCATCGCGTATCTAGATGAGCACCCGGGTATACTCGATGAGGTGTGAATGATGAAACTCGTAATTTTGGGAAGTATCGGTCTCGATGACATTGAGACTCCGGCCGACAGTGGTTCGGACCTACTGGGAGGGGCTGCCGCACATGCTGGAATCGCGGCCGGATTCCACCTTCCTGCAAATCCTCGTACGCCACCAGAGATAGGTCTAGTCAGCGCTGTGGGTAATGACTTCCCAACCGAGGCACAGACAACTCTCGAGAACTCAGGCCTGAATCTGGCAGGAGTCGTTCGCAAGGATGGAAGTACTTTCAGATGGTCAGGTCGATATGAGGGTCCTATGGATGATGTAACGACCATCTCGACTGATGTTAACGTTCTTGAGGACTACATTCCTGAAATCCCTGTTTCTTGGAGAGACCCGGAAGTCCTATTCTGCGCAAACACACACCCCCGCTCTCAAGTGGCGGTACTCGATCAGTGTCCGGGTGCTGTAATTACTGCTCTCGATTCATTCATGCTTTGGATTGAAACCGAATTCGAACTTCTCTCTGAGGCACTCCGTAAGGTGGACCTAGCCATCCTCAACGAAGAGGAGGTCTGTGCTATTGCTGGAGATGATATAGTGCATAGTGCGGCCGCCAAGATTTCCTCAGGAGAGGCTCTGTATGGAGGTACAGCGGCTGGACCTGGGCCTAGGGGCATCATTGTCAAGCGAGGCAGAAGCGGTTCGGTTGCATATCTCGATTGCGGCACTATCACTCTACCCGCATATCCAACTGATTCCTTGGTTGACCCTACAGGGGCTGGCGACAGTTTTGCCGGGGGTCTGCTAGCCAACATCGCTGGCCGCAAGGGGGCACTGAACAAGCCCAATACTATGCGCGATGCACTTCTGCATGCTACTGTCACCGCATCATTCTCAGTCGAAGGCCTTGGTGTCTCAGGCGTTAGCAATCTCGAACGAGGCCGCTACCACGCTAGAGCCGATAAGTACCGCCGCATGGTTGGACTCTAATCACTCAAGCCGCTTAATGCCGGGAAGAGGGTGAGGGTCGCTCTTCGAAGAAGTCCTCCTTAGCTGTGAGAATCTTAATCCTCGCTCCTCGGTGCCGTGAGGTGTGACCGATTCTCTGTTCTCACCGCTGGAAACTCTCCTGACCACTCCATCTAGAGCTTCTTTGGCAGAGTGTGGGTGACTACTCTCAGTCCCTCTGTTCATTATATCCGCTTGGTGATCCTGATCGCTTCGCAACCTGATATGTTGCGATGATTGGAAGCGAGCCCCAGAAGCTTCCACCGAGGCGTCGGAATCTCCATATTCGGAAGCGTAACTCTCAGAGCGCCTCCGAACTCTATGACCTGGGCCTAGCAAGGCACCAATCCATCCCATCCTCCTCTTCGATGCCTTTCTTCTGCCACTGGTGTTAACTCTCCCACTGCCCATCGAATTAACAATTCGAGATACTCCTGGAAATTCATTCAGACTAGCGGGGTCAATCGCCTGAGAACTACTTCCGCCATCGGTCAGCAAAGCCTGCTTTGCTCTTGCCTGCCGAACCACTCCTGGCCTGCACTCTTCTCTAACTGCAGTATCATTGGGGGCCGGAAGTGAGCGAGCCAGAAATGGACCCGCTTCTCCAAATCTGCCCTGAGCTCGCTTTATCATCTCTGAGCTAGAAGGACCCCTATCTTCGACAGAGGGGCCGGCAGCGTTGATGTAATTCTGAGTAATTGGGTAGTCTTGGTTAGGAGTCACGGACTCGCTGGGAGGTGGCGTAGTTGGGGGCGAGTAGGATGATGCTGGATCAGCATCGAATATTCCGCCCTCTCCAAAAATATCCATTCCTACGGCAGCCTCTCCGAGGGCCGAATCAATCCTAGAGTCGCCCACTGGCTTCTCCTCATACCAAGAGGGTGAATCCTCTCTCCCCCAGGCCCTAGAGTAAGCATCTGCTTCAGGTTCGGGAACAGGGTCATCGAACATCATCATTGGCGACGGTTCTTCAGTGGAGGGCGAACCAGCAAAGATATTGTTTGAGAATGATTCCATTGGTTCTGGCTCATCCACAGATAGGAATCCTGCCATCGGGGATGATTCAGGCTCGGAAGGAACAGCGAGCAACGGTTCTTCAGATGCTCCAATCTCGGGAATTTCAGGCGCCTCTAGGAGCCCCTTTAGGTCTAGGGTTTCACCCATCGCATCGCGGAGTGCTGGGAATGAGGGCAATTCCACGTCTATGTGCTCCAACCCCATTCTTGCTTCTTCAATCGTAGACCCCCGGCCGACCCTGTCCACCATCATGCACAGTTTGAGCAAAACTCCTTCACTGCCAGCGATGATATGCCGATCACCCGCCTCTGTTTCGATTGCTAGGACCGAAGTCCTAGACAAGACATATCCCAGCAGAGTCAGCGAGCCAGCAGCAGTAGCTACTAGGGCATACGGAGGAAGCAGAACCTTGAGTCCAAGATAGATTGCCATCAGACTCAGTGGAACAAATCCTGCGGGGAATAGGGGGACCTTCATGTGACGCATTCTCGATATCGAGCCGAGTGAGAGTCTGATGCCGTGGCCATCGTACCTCTCTAGGGTCAGCTGACGCCGTGTCAGAACAGCGACAAACCTCCCTCCTGACCCGACCAAACTCAGATTGCCGAACAGTTCCGACCTCTCTTCATCCTGGTCAGGCGTTAGCCCGACTGAGTACATCCCGAGCAGACCAGCGGCTCTGATTGGCTATAACTGCTCGGGATACTGAGCGCCGAGCCGCACCGCTTACGCGCACGCGTGAGAACAGCCGTAGGCTGGAGATTCTGAGATTATCAGAAAACAGTGGCCTTATCCCATTGCTTCACGGGCCTTGTTTGCCTGATTCCACATTTTCTTCTCCTCATCGTTGGTCGGAGTGAACTGAGGAATGGCTACTGGCCGCTTATCGGAATCTACAGCCACCATGAAAAAGAAGCCAGAACAGATTTCCTCACCTTCCCACTCAGAGCGCGAAAGTCTGCATGAAATCACATGTACTCCAGCAGTGTGAGGGGATGTCCAGACTACCTTGGAAGTAGTTCTGATTATGTCTCCTTGGTAGGCCGGTCGACGGAACTTGAGGGCATCGACAGAGACGGTTACAAATTCCTTGTGAGCGAACTTGCTGGAGACCATCCCGGCCGCTGTATCCATTATCGACATCAAGCGCCCACCATACAGCGTATCCATCGAATTTGTATCTCCCGGGAATACTTCGTTCAGTAGTATTACGGGTTCGAGAGAGTGAGGCTCAGACATCACTATCGATGGGTCTCGAGAGCCCACCCCCCTTCAACCCTACATTCATCCAATCAGCGTAGAAACGGTTCTTTGACCGTTGTATTCAATCGAAAGCGACCACTCGCAGCACACATGGAGGTGCCAGAACTGCGATGGGAACCAATCATCCTCAAGGATCCTAATGGCGGCAGAATCGTGCTCTGGCCACACCTCCCGTGTGTTCGAATGCCAGGGGTTTTGAGGTATCGAGGACGTTGGGACGGTCTCGCTTTGTTATTCAGTCCTAGTGACTTGAGTGGATGGAGACTTGACGAGAAGCAGGACAAGGAGAGCCCAGGGGTACACATCCAGGCTGCCATAGCCTCGGGCACGGTCCTTGGTCGATTGATGAAGGATTTACAGGAGTATGAGGTCGATGGCCCAAAGATTCCAGACCCTGAGCAAGTAAGGTTGCTCCTACACGCAGACAATGCTAGAGGAGGTATGCCGATTTATGCGATTGAACCTGAGTTAGATGACTTAGATTGGAGTGAGTGGTTGGAAAGTAGCGCCGACATTCAAGCTAGCATGTTGAATCTACTGTCTACTCTGACTACATCGAGAAGGTGGAAGAAGACTAGATCCAGCGCCATCTCGAAAGTTTTGAGAAACGATGCAGTAGATGTTGATATGGGGGCTGCAGCAACATCTTGCGCTGCTTGGTGGATTGAAGAGCAGGGTGCACTAACCAAGGATCTAATTTCTCAGAGAAATACACGATTTGCAGCCAGATTGAGAGGTTCTCTAGCCAATTTAATCAACAGCAGGGTTGATGATGCGGAAGCATCTGAATGCACCCTGCTGGTACCGGTCCACCAAGCATGGCTGCCCTCCTTGGAGGCAGCAGTCACGGCTTGGCCGGACCCAGAGCCGGTAAACATGGAGGTGCGATAATGGAGTCTTCCGGAATTTCAGTAAGTGTTGAGACACAGACTTTCAGATTCATCCCATCCACTCCAATTTCTCATCAAGAAGCGGTTTCTCTAGCAGGAGGATCTGCCAGCGGTTCGTTTGTCGTAATCAGCCATGATGAACCTAGGGCGACATTCGTGGTCGAACCTAGTGGCTCGGTCTTAGTACATGGAATCGCTAGAGCCGAAGTGGCTAGGCTGGCTGTTCAGGAATTGCTTCTAACAATGGGCATGTCGGACGATAACATTGGAATGGAATCTGGAGAGATGCTAATCAGATTCACAATCGGCAAGGCAGTGATGATGCCACTGGCTGCCGACAGATTCGAGGCGATTGAAATGGATTCTAGGTTAGATGCTCTGAGGATCGATGCAACACTGCACAATTCTCAGATTCTGTTGTTCAACAATGGGGACGGGGTCGTCCTCGGACAAACTTCGAAGAAGATCGCCGAGATGGCTGTTCGCCATTGGATCAAGCTCCTAGACGAAGAGGGAGCACTGGCCTGAGATGATACTTGATAACAAGTGGACCGGACCAATAGTAGACCAGCATATACACCTCGATCGTTCAGGCCGCTTCCTTTCGGCCGCAGAGGAATTTTCTCGAGCAGGAGGGACTGGGATGATGCTGGTCCACAAGCCCGCAATTCGCGGAAAATTACCCACTGATCTGGAAGGATATCGTTCAGCCTATGCAGAGACGCTTTCGATGGCCGAAGAGGTCAGGAATTCAGTCGGCCTCGAGGTCGGAGTTGTTCTCGGCCCCCATCCTGTAGTCTGGGAGCATCAAATTCAACCACTCGGTCTGGAAAGATCTACTGAATTACATCTCGAGGCCGTAGGTCTCGCACTCGAACATATCGAGGCAGGTGAAGCCAACTGCTTGGGCGAGG
>CAYYAH010000062.1:0-6670 GCA_964470075.1 uncultured Candidatus Poseidoniales archaeon | reverse complement strand
TTCCAGGAAATGGCGTTCTCATTAGCGTATTTTTCGGCGTTTGAAATCAGGTATTCCGGTGTGGTCTTCGCTGACATGTCTAGGGACACGACATCAGTCGACTTAACTTTTTACCAGCATATTTCGGGATTTTCCTTGGACAATTAGGGCAGAACTCCTCTAACATTCTCTCTCCAGTCCGCACCACCGTTACGGTTTGCCAGCGGAGACGCTGGAGAAGGATGCCAGCAGCCTATGACCTCGATTGATTTCTCTGCAAGTGCAACCCTCGCACGTGATTCAGCAAACTTGCCCACCCCGATTACTCGATTAGCCCCTAGGACACTCACAACTTCGACGAGATGTTCGTCACAGCGCTCAAGCAGAGTCTTCGCAGTACTGCCTCCGACCTTATCGGGAGTGATGTTGGCCGCGCGTGGTCCCGAGAACAGCATTAGAGGGCAGTGGTTGACTAGAAAAACTCTGGATGCAATCGTTTTGGCATCACCATACTGTTCGTTTAGCAGTCCCCAGAGACGAGTACCTGACACCTCCTCCTTGTTATATTCAAGGCCAATCACAGGTCTCCTATCGTCGGGATTATCGGGCTGTTTGACAGAGATATTTGTGATTCCTAAAAGATCACGAACGACGCTGGTTGCTGCGAATGGTATCCCCATTTGACCCATTCCATGTGGGCCTGGATTCATCCCAAGGACCACAGTTTTTGCACCTAATCCACCCATTCTCCTGAGGTATTCTTCGTGCACGTCCCATGCGTAGTTTAGTGGATTGTAGCATACATCTATTCGACCCTCGGAGACCAGTTTCTTGCCCATTGGAGTAACATCGTCCCGTAGTCTCGCAGCTGCCTCAATCAGTCGCTCTACGACCATCATATCACTGCTTCACATCTGCCACGGTAGCACCTGATAGTGAGACCAACTCTTCAGGAGTAATCGGGAATACTGTTTGAGCCGTGCCAGCAGCGCCCCAGACCAAATCATAATTCATCAGATCCTCGTCTAGTAACACACTGCACGGTTTTGTGTGGCCGAACGGAGGAACTCCTCCAGGGGCATATCCTGTATTCTCAATGATGTACTCGGAATCAGTCATGCTGGGCTTGTGACCTAGTAGCCTCTTGAGCTTGCGCTTACGGTCGACACGATTTGCTCCAGAGGTGATCACAACAACTGCACCATCCTGGCCGGCGAATACAATCGACTTGGCAATATGTGCGACATCGCAGCCCAGTTGGTCGGCAGCATCCTGCGAGGTTCGCGTACCTTCTTCGTAAAGCCTAGCCTCCGGTTTGTAACCCATCTCGGAACACTGAGAAAGCCACAACTCGTGACCGTCCATGTCCTCGCCTGCGGGTCTCTGGACTTCATGCTTCGGGATTGTTTGAAACCATCCTGCCCCTCGCCGAAGCATGAGCAAGCTGCTGTCTAGAGTGCCGGTTCGAACTTCCATTGGGGCATCCATCATCGTCCAGTTGACAACTCTCGTTGCCTGCTATGCAACATGGACCTTGGAAGGTTGCGACCCGTACATGCCGTTTATCTCCGATACAGACACTAATCCAGCCTCGAGCCCCTTCTTCACTATTGGATTCACTCTCACAGGACTACTGCTATCGTTCATCGCCTGGCAGATGAAAAACATCCGGTCAGAGTGGATTGAGTTGAATTCAATGGGAACTAGGGCGAGAATGCTCAACACTTTCTCTGCCATCCTTGGCTTCATCTCCGGACTATTCATTGTCTGGATAGCATACACTCCGTGGAATGAGGATCTGGCTCTGCATCTACTACAGGCCAGAGTCATCTTCGCCAGCTCGATTGCATGGGCAATTCTCTCCACGATGCTGGCTAGTGAGATGCAGACGAAGAATATTAGATTCAAACAAGTGTTCAGGCCGCGCAGAGACAGGACAGTGTTCACGGCGGTCTGCTGCGCTCTGATGGCGATTAACGTAGTGCGGTTCGTTGGTTTCGGCGATGCTGCCTCGATGGAATTGAGTCACTTTGAATCCTATATCGATACTGTGGAAATCTGCACCGATTTGTCAGTCGCCGAGATGTCACTGGCTGCTTTGTTTGAATGGGGCATGGTTCTGGGATTGATTGCTATAGTCCACACTGGCATTCTCGAAGCAGATCTGATTTCTGCCCACGAATCCGAAGAGTGAGACTGGACAAGGCCTGCAACGTTCATCAGCAGGACACTTCGCGGACGGCCCATGGAATGGCCAATCGGACCTTATGGCACGATAATGACTGTCATCTTGCTCTCAACCATCCCACTCCGGAACCTACTTACAAGGGATGAGCCCAATAGGAGACTCTCGCTCTCTGAACTGCCAGCAGAGATTCGAGCCAAAGGCTACTACTGGCATATCTCGCTGTACCTCTTGATGTATCTGTACAAATTCATGATTGACCAGCACAATGAGCCAATCAAGGCCAGAGTCGGAGGCTATACTCACTGGCTGTATGAGATAGAAGGCGAGTTGACACTGTGGGTTCAGGAGACATTCAGGAACGACTTGCTTACCGATGTATTGTCATTCCACTATCTGTTCGTCTACCTGTTCGTAATCTGGTTCTCGCCGATGTACTTCATCCTCGTGCGCGACCACACGATGGCGGACAAAGCTGCGCTCAATTACTTCGTAATCTACCTGCTCTCAGTCCCCCTGTATCTTTTCTTCAACGTTGAAGTGACTTCCACATACAATCCCGGAATGGACGCACTCCTCTATCATGATTCATGGTATCTCGAATTCGTAACCAACAATGACCCGATGGACAACGGTGTACCAAGTCTCCACTTCGGCCTTCCAGTTGGACTACTAGTGCTCAACAGGTTGCATTGCAGAGACAAGGGGATTTCAATCTCCGAGTGGAGGCACAAGGAGTTTGATCTGTTTATTTTGATAAACCTAGTAATCTACTTCTTCTCAATTCAGTATCTCGGAATTCATTGGATTACCGATATTATCCCAGGATTGATTCTGGCAGTAATCTGTGCATTATTCATCCAGAAGTGGCAGCCCGCAATCAGAACTCGTCCTGAGAATGGATGGAAATCTCTGATTCCTAGAAGACAGCCACTTGCTATAGCGGCAATTTTCGCGTTAGTTTGTACATCAGCGCTGGCTTTCATGGCTGTTGATGGACCGGGAAGCGATGATGAAACTGCCAACATGAGACTAGGGTCAGGTGATGTAAAAATCGACACAATAGAGGTACACAGCCTATGGGACCCTGTCGAAGTCGAAGTCAGAAATGTTGGTGAAAACAGTGTACACGTAGTCATACTACATCGTAGTCTGGTAGTTGATAATGTAGAGAGAGGAGAAGTGGATTGGGAGTCGATTGTCAGTCCCCTAACAACCAGCGAATATCAGGATATGATCATAGATTCGGGATTGAGCTGGCAAACTGAAGTCTCCACTCCTTCGGTCGGCGATACCCATCTAATCCTAGTCAAGTCTGAGTTTGAAGGAGAGTTTTCAGAAGTTAGGATAACAATGCACTACGTTACTGACGAATTGATTTGGACCGCTATGCTACTCTCTATTCCAGCTTTCCTAATTGGTGGACTAGTGCTGGCTCAGGCAATGACATCAGAGGATGAAGTGAGCGAACAGACCTCCGACGAAGAGTCCTGAAACGGCCCCTAACCCGATCCAAGTCCCTACCCGGAAGGCCGGGAAGTTGTTCTTCCAGACGTACATCGACTGGAAAATCCAGAATAAAATCACAGGTACAAACCATACGAAGAAGAATAGTTGCGGCAAGAAGGCAAGTAGCATGCCTACGTTCGCGCCCACAATCAATTCGGGGTCCCTGCCCACTGGCTCAGGCGCGAAGTAGAGCAACAGACTGGCTAACACTAGACCTACGAATGGAGTGGTCAGATCCCAATCGAATAGGCGAGGCACACCATCTACCAGATGTGGTACACAAGCGGCTGCGAAACCAATCATGCTAGGGACGGCGACCGGCCAGAGTGGAGGCTCGTCCCACTTCATGCCCGTGCGTCACTAATCTTACCAATGAAGGCTACTAGATGGGCCGGAAGGTTTTCTTTAGAATTCAGGACCTCGCAGCACCATGGCGAAGGGAGAGATAGTGCTGGGATGCCTTGCTCCGCACCCTCCGCATGTCGTATATGCCGAGAACCCTGAGCAGAACGAGCCTTTCTCCGAAGGAGGCTGGGAGGCCCTCAGGTGGGGCTACAACATGCTGGCGAGAAAACTCAAGGAAATAGACTACGATTGCATGGTGGTTCTGACTCCTCACTGGCAGACCTATGTTGGAACACACTTCCTCGGACTTGATAGGTTCCAGAACATCAGCGTCGACCCAATCTTCCCAAACCTGTTTCGATTTCATCATGACATCAAGGTAGATGTCGAACTTGCAGAGAAGATGCGTGATGCTGCATCTGAGGCTGGAATAATCACTAAGATGATGCGAAATCCTGACTTCAGGGTGGACTACGGTACCATTGTCAGCTGCCACATGCTCAACCCGGACTGGGACAAGCCTGTTGTCACAATTAGCAGCAACCGCTCGACTCATTACTACTCAAACGAGGTAATGAATGAACAGTCGATTGCTTTGGGAGAAGCAGTCAGAAAGGCAATCGAGGACAGCGGCAAGAAGGTCGTACTAATCGCAAGCCACTCACTCTCTCACCGACACTTCGTGACCGAGGCACCATTGCCTGAGGACATGAGCCGTGAACACATCTACAATCACAGTCAGTACGTCTGGGACATGAAAGTCATCGAGATGATGAGAGAGGGCAGGATGAAGGAAGTCATCGATATTCTGCCCGAGATGATTGAGCAGACTATGGCCGAGGCCGAGGGCGGTGGCCTGACTTGGATGATGGCTGCCATGGGAATGCCCGACTATCCTGCCGAGATTTATGGCTACCAGTCTGTTATTGGAACAGGCAACGCTATCGCTGCATGGGATCCGAATGCAGAGACTCGAGCAATTGTAATGTGAGGCGCTATAATGAGCGAAGAACCCGAGATTGTAATGGGACTGTACGTCCCTCCACACCCTCACCCTCTATTGGCTCCCGACCATAACGAGGGATGGGGCCGTCTGCGCGAGGCGTTCGATACATGCCGCCAGAGAATTGAGGAGAGCGATGCCGACTTGATACTAATTTACTCGACGACATGGCCTAGTATCATAGGACATCAGATTCAAGCCCATCCCAAACCCGTATTCACTCACGTCGATGATGACTTCCACTTCCTAGGCTCAATGCCCTATGAGTTCAGTATGGACTCTGAGTATGCAGAGAGTTTCAAAGACGCCTGTGAGGAACGTGGTCTACAAGCTCGAACCGTGGCCTACGATGGTTTCCCTATTGACACAGGTTCAATCGTGGCACTGAAACTGCTGAATCCGGACAATAAGATTCCAGCATGTATCGTTTCTAGTAATGTCTACTCCAACCGTGCCGAGCAAATTGTACTGGGCAAGGCAGCTCGTGATGCTGTGGCCAAGCTGGGGAAGAAAGTCGTGGTTGTGGTAGTGGCTAGCTTATCTAACAGGATGTTCACAGAGCACATTGACCCGGCTGACGATAGGATTCATTCTGCAAAGGACGATGAGTGGAATCAGAAGATTCTGGAGTTCTTCGCCGATGGCCGACTTGAGGATATTAGTCAGTTGAGTCGCGATATCCAGAGTCAGATTAGAGTCAGCAAAGTGGTGGCCTACAAGCCAGCATGGTGGATGGCTGCTACCATGGGTCAGCACAACAACTACCACGGTGAAGTTCTGGCATACGAGGCCCTGCATGGAGCTGGGGGTGCGGTGATTCAGTTAACTCCAGCCAAGGGCGGAGTGGGCGACAAGGAATTCGATGAGGACGACGTGGAGTACTACCACGGAGATCGACATGTTTTGGACAAGGGGTCGTTGTGATGACAGACGGCCCTTTCATCACTGATTCAGGTCCATCAGCAGTTGGTGCATATCCTCATTTGCATAGGGTTGGAGATTTACTGTTTGTCAGCGGGATGGGGCCAAGGACACCTGAGGACAATGAGATTCCGGGGGGTCCAATCAAGGACGATGATGGCAACCCTCTGGACTATGACATCAAAGCCCAGACTCACTCAGTCATCAACAATGTCAGACTCATCCTAGAGGCTCACGGATCAAGCTTGAACGATGTGGTTGATGTTCTAGTCTTCCTAGTCGACATGGACAGAGACTTCCCTGGCTACAACGAGGTCTATGCCGAGTACTTCGCTGACATCCTGCCCGCACGCACCACTGTCTCAGTTGAGGCGCTGCCAACCTCTATTGCAATCGAGTTAAAGGTCATCGCGAAGGTCTAATCGCTCAGCCATTCTATATTCTCGGAAGAGCACCACTCAGGCGCTACCAGAGGATTGCAACGGCTAGGGGTGCCGTTGGGAATAGCAATCCAGTAGTCCATACCATCCACTGGTCCAGGGTAATCAGTAGAGATGGAATGAGCTCCTGCAGCTAGAGCAGCCTCAAAGCGAGTGGTATCGTTGTTGTCCGGCTCCTCGCCTCCACTGTCCGCCCTAGTCCGTACAATGTAACCATCGCTGACCAGTTGCGTAATCTCCTCGCCGTCACTAATCGGGTCAGTCAGCGAGAAGATGGCAGCCTCGGCG